>NZ_JAEKDC010000039.1:0-27258 GCF_016405645.1 Pseudomonas sp. MF5691 | reverse complement strand
AGGACATCAACCTCGACCCGCAAGCCTTGCTTGCCCTGGTCAAACAGCAGCGCATCAGCGTGTTGCAGGCCACGCCCTCGACCTGGCGCATGCTGCTCGATCACCCGCAGGCCGATGAGCTCAAGGGTTGCAAACTGCTGTGCGGCGGTGAGGCGCTACCCCTGGAACTGGCGACCCGCCTTTTGGCGCTTTCGCCCCAGGTGTGGAACCTCTACGGGCCGACCGAGACCACCATCTGGTCGGCGCAGTACTCGCTCACGCCAGCCCAGCCGCAGCCGTGGCTGGGCGGGCCGATTGCCAATACCAGCCTGTATATCCTCGACGATAACCTGGCGCCGGTGCCGGTCGGGGTGGCGGGTGAATTGTTGATTGGCGGCGATGGCCTGGCGCGGGGTTATTTCCAGCGCCCGACACTCACCGCCGAACGCTTCCTGCCTGACCCATTTGGTGCGCCCGGTACGCGCCTGTACCGCACCGGCGACCTGGCGCGCTACCGCGCGGACGGGGTGATCGAGTACATCGGCCGCGTGGATCACCAGGTAAAAATCCGTGGATTGCGGATCGAACTGGGGGAAATCGAGGCGCGGCTGTTGGAGCAACCGCAAGTGCGCGAAGCCGCCGTGGTGGTGCGGGACGTCGCTGGCCATCCGCAGTTGGTGGCGTACGTGGTTGCCGTGCAAGCGGTCAGCGATGAACAGGCGCTGCGTGAGGCGTGCAAGCGTCAGCTCAAGGACGACCTGCCGGAGTACATGGTGCCCAGCCATTGGGTCTTCCTCGACAGCCTGCCGCTGACCCCCAATGGCAAGCTCGATCGCAAGGTGTTGCCCGCGCCGGATGCCAGTGCCTTGCAGCAGCACTACATCGCGCCGCGCAATGTCTTGGAGCAGCAGATTGCCGAGGTCTGGCAACAGGTGCTGGGTCTAGCGCAGGTGGGGGTGAGCGACAACTTCTTCGAACTGGGCGGGCACTCGCTGCTGGCCACCCAGGTGATTGCGCGGCTCAAGCAAACCCTGGCCAGCGACCCTGGCTTGCGGGACCTGTTCAATGCTCCGGTGTTGGAAGACTTTGCCGCCGTGTTGGCGGGCCGCTCGGCCGCGCAACCGGCGCAGATCGCCTTGCGCGCCCATGGCCCGCGCAGCACTGCGCCCTTGTCCCTGGCCCAGCGCCGCTTGTGGGTGGCCGAACAGTTCTCGGCCGGCAACGGCGCGTACGGCATGCCGCTGGCGTTGCGCTTGCGTGGCGAAGTCTCGGTGCCGTTGCTGATCGAAAGCCTCAAGTGCGTGGTGCAGCGTCATGAAGTGCTGCGCACCGCCTATGTCGCAGACGATGACGGCGATCCATTGGCAGTGATTTCGCCTGAGGTGGCACTGGACTTCGCCCTGGTCGACCTGTCGCACCTGGACCGTATCGAACAGGAAGCCCAGGTCGCCCAGGCCACGCTGGACAACACCCGACACCCGATCAACCTGGCACAAGCGCCGCTGTTGCGTGGGCAGATCCTGCGCCTGGGTGCCCATGAGCATGTGCTGCTGTATTCGATGCACCACATCATTTCCGATGGTTGGTCGATGGCGGTGCTGGTGGGTGAACTGGTGCAACACTACGCCGCGCTCAAGCACGGCCGTGGCATCGACTTGCCGCCGCTGCCGGTGCAATACAGCGACTATGCCCAATGGCAACTGACGCTGGAGCAGGCCGGGGTCTTGCAGCAACAGGCCCACTACTGGAAGGACGCCCTGGCCGGTCATCCCGGCCAACTCCTGTTACCCACTGATTTTCCACGGCCGCCAGTACCGTCTTTTGAAGGCTCCAGCGAGTCGTTCAGCGTGCCGCCGGCATTGGGCGAGGCACTCAAAGGCTTGTCCGGCCGCCACGGCGTTACGCCTTACACCACCTTGCTGGCGGCATTCCAGGTGTTGCTGCATCGCCTGGGCACCAGCGACGACTTGCTGGTGGGCGCTGATGTCGCGGGGCGCCAGCATGCCGAGCTGGAAGGCTTGATTGGTTTCTTCGTGAATATCCTGCCCCTGCGTTCGCGCTTCGACGCAAAGGCCCGGTTCAGTGATTTCCTCGCTGCTGCGCGGGAAACCTCCCTCACGGCATTCGAGCATCAGGACCTGCCCCTGGACATGATCGCCGAAGCCAGCAACGTGCCCCGGCACAGGGGCTTCAACCCCTTGGTGCAAGTGCTGTTTGTGATGAACAACCTGCCGGTGCACAGCGCTGGCCTGGCGGACATTGCCGTGGAGGTGGTGCCCAGCCTGGGCGGCTATTCCAAGTTCGACATGGCGTTGTTCATCGACGAAGAAGCCGGGCAGTGGCAAGGCACCTGGCAGTACGCCAATGACTTATTCAAACAAGAGCGCATTACCGAGCTTGTGAGCGCCTGGATGGGAATTCTTCAACAGATTGTCATGGATCCAGACATCCGATTAGGGGACATCATCATGCCGTCGAATACCGCTGTTGCTCCTGCCGCACCTGTTAGCCCGAAGGCCGACAAACTGGGCAAGTTCCTCAAGAAACCGTCGAGCCCGGTGGCCAGGGCCCCGCTGCCGGCGATGCGTGAATCGCTGTTGAACGCCGACCAGGTGTTCCCGTTGCTGATGGAGCCCAATGATCCGGGGCTCGACCTGGTGACGTGGGTCCAGGCCAATCGCGCCTTGGTCGAGGAGAAGTTGGCGCGGCATGCGGGGATCCTGTTCCGAGGCTTTGCCATGCGTGATATCCACGACTTCGAGGCCTTTGCCGAAGCGGTCCAGCCGGGCCTGTACGGCCAGTACGGCGACTTGCCGAAGAAAGAGGGCGGCAAGAACACCTACCGCTCTACGCCGTACCCGGAAAAGAAAATGATCCTGTTCCACAACGAGAGCTCGCATCAGGATCGCTGGCCGCGCAAGCAACTGTTCTTCTGCGAGCAACCGTCGCCCGTGGGCGGTGCCACGCCGGTGGTCGATTGCCGGCAGATGTACCTGCGTTTGCCGCAAGCATTGCGCGATACATTCGAAAGCAAGGGCCTGCTGTATGTGCGCACCTTCGCCGATAAGCTCGACGTGTCCTGGCAGCATTTTTTCAAGACCGAAGACCGCGCCCAGGTCGAGCAGCGCTGCGCGCTGGCTGGCATTCAATGGACCTGGCTGGACAACGACGAACTGCAAATCCGCACCCCGTGCCCGGCGATCATCACCCACCCGACCACGGGCGAGAAAACCTTCTTCAACCAGGTGCAACTGCACCACATCTACTGCCTGGACCCTGACGTGCGCGACGACCTGCTGGGCCTGTTCGGTCCCGAGCGGATGCCGCGCCACGTGTACTACGGCGATGGCAGCCCGATTGAAGACGCGGTGATGCAACTACTGGGCGAACTCTACGAGGCCTGTGCGGTGCGTTTTGACTGGCGCAGGGGCGATGTGATCCTGCTGGACAACATGCTTGCCGCCCACGCCCGCGACCCCTTTGAAGGCCCACGCAAAATCGTCGTGGCCATGGGTGAAATGATCGAGCGGCGCGACCTGGAAACGGTAACGCCTTCTACACGTATGCAAACTGAAGGGACTGAGGCATGAGTACGCTTAACGATGCAGGCCTGGCGCTGCTCCCGGAACAACAACAGCGGGTGCTGGACGCACAGGACGGTGCGAGTTGGGGTGATATCGCGCACCTGTTGCATATCCAGATCAAGGGCACGCTCGACGTTTCACGCCTGCAAGCGGTTTTAAACGGTTTGAGCCAGCGTCACACCGCGCTGCTCGCCCGATTGGCGACGGCGCCCGGTTATCGTGGCCTGCGGCAGTTCTTTGAGGCCGGTGCGGCGAATGTGGCATTGGCGGTGGATGAGTCCAGCGACACCGCGCAGGTCTTGGTGCAGTGGTGCCAACGCCCGGTGAGCCTGGCGTCCGGGGTGTTTTTCGAGGGTCTGTTACAGCGTATCGACGCGCAACACTGGCAATTGACCCTGGGCTTGGCGGGTTTTGTGGGGGATCAGGCGAGCCTGGGGATTCTTTATCAAGACCTGTGTACGGCGTATGAGCAGGGCAGTTGCGCCGTGGATGAGGAGCTGGGGCAGTTTGCCCAGTACCTGGAGTGGCATGCCGAAGTAGTGCTCGACGAAGATGCCGATACTGCCAAGGCCTATTGGCAAGCCTGCCTGCCGAGCACTGGGGTGCTGGCACCGGAGTTGCCGGTGCGCTACGCGGACACTGCGCCGGGCAAGGCCGGTGGGCAGACACTGACTGCCGCCCTCGACCCACGTGTGCTGGAGCGCCTGAGCCAACTGGCAGCCCAGCACAACACGCCGGTGACCACGCTATTGCAAGCAGCCTGGTGGGTGCTGCTGGCGCGCGTCAGTGGGCGCGAAGGTTTTGTCGCGGGCCTGCGGCATGACGCGCGCCAGGACTATGAGTTCTTCGCACCCACCGTGGGCCTGCTGGAAAGAACCCTGCCGTTGAACCTGAACCTGGCGCCGACAGCATCGTTCACGCGTGTGTTGGCTGAGCTGACCGGTGTGCTGGAGACCCATGGCACCTGGCAAGAATATGCGCCGCTCGACGCCGGCCTGCCGCTGACCCATGGCTTTGGTGTGCGCCAGCAACCGGCAGCGCGCACAGTGGGGACATGCACCTGGAGCGGCGCCTACAGTGCTGATCTTCGGCCGCTGTTTGAACTGGCGCTGAATGTCGATATGGAGGAGGGCGGCGCTGTCACCGGTCTGTCGCTGGACTATGCCGCTGCCGTTTATAGCCAGGCCACGATGCAGACGCTGCTGGCGCAGTATCAAGTGCTATTGGGCAGTCTGCTGGAGCAGCCGGACGCGGCCATCGCAACCCTGAGCCTGTTGGGTGAGGCGGAACGCCAACGCCTGCTGGCGTTCAATCCCGCGCCGCAAGTGCTGGAAGAGCGGGTGCTGTTGCCTGAGCATATTCTCAATTGGGCCGAAATCACCCCGGACGCGTTGGCATTGGTCGCGGGGCAGCAGTCGCTGACCTACGCCGAGTTGGATGCCGGCGTGCGTCAATTATCCAGCCGTCTGCGTCAAAAGGGTGTAGCCCCGGGCAGCATCGTCGCCCTGGCCTTGCCGCGCGGCGTGGCCCAGGTGCTGACTATTCTTGCGACCTGGCGCACAGGCGCTGCCTATCTGCCGCTGGACCCGAACTGGCCAGTGGCGCGCCAGGCCCAACTGGTGGAACAGGCCGGTGCGCAACTACTGGTCACCCAGGGTGTGGCTTTGGATGGAGTCGGTTGCGCAGTACTGGACCTCGATCAAAAGGTGCAGCAACCGCTGGCGCAAGGACCTAGTGCAACCCTGCAAGGCCAGGACGCCGCTTATGTACTGTTTACCTCCGGCACCACCGGGGTGCCCAAGGGCGTGGTGGTCGAGCATCGGCAATTGCTCAATTACGTCGCGGGTGTCAGCAGTGAACTGGAGCTGGCTGCTTGCCGGCACTTCGCCCAAGGCTCCACTGTCGCGGCGGACCTGGGTAACACCAGCCTGTTTGGTGCGCTGTACAACGGCGCCACCTTGCATATCGCTGACGAGGCGACGATGCAGGATCCCGAAGCGTTCGCAGCCTTCATCGACACCCAGGGCATTGATTGCCTGAAAATCGTGCCGTCCCATCTTGCCGCCTTGCTCGAAGCACCGCAGCCGAAGGTGCCGGCCACCCTGATCCTCGGCGGCGAAGCCATCGGCCAGGGGACGGTTGCGCGCATCTTCAACCTGCGCGCCGATTGCCGTCTGTTCAATCACTACGGGCCCACCGAAACCACCGTTGGCGTCGCCGTGCATACAATCAGCCCGGACGACTTGCAACACCTGGCCATTCCCCTGACTCGGGTATTGCCCAACAACCAGTTGTTCGTCCTCAACGAGGGCCTGCAACTGGTGGCCTGCGGCGAACTGGGTGAGCTGTATATCGGCGGCCAGCAATTGTGCCGTGGCTACCTGAACGACCCGGCGCAGACCGATGCAGCGTTTATCAACAGTCCGTTTAACCCTGGCGAACGGTTGTACCGCAGCGGCGACCTGGCCCGCTACCTGCCACAAGGCGGTATCGCGCTGTATGGCCGGCGTGACCATCAGGTTAAGGTGCGCGGGTTCCGTATCGAACTGGCAGAAATCGAACAACAACTGCTGCGCGTGCCAGGCGTGAGCGAAGCCGTGGTGCTGCTGGCGCACGATGAGCCGGTCGCCTTTGTACTGCCGAGCCAGGACGCGCCTGCGGATTGGCTGCAAAACCTCAAGCAGCAAATGGCTGAGCGCTTGCCGGCGGTGATGGTGCCGCACCAGTACCAGGTGGTGCAGCACATGCCGCGCCTGGGCAACGGCAAAGTCGACCGCCAGGCCTTGCAGAATCTGGAGCTGGTCGAAGATGACGACACCTTCATCGAGCCCCTGGACGCCCTTGAAACCTTGCTGGCCAGCCGCATGGCCCAGTTGCTGGGGCGCGTACGCTTGAGCCGCGACCGCGACTTCTTCGCCGCCGGTGGCCATTCGCTGCTGGTGATCAAGCTGGTCGCCGGGATTCGCAAACTGCTGCACTGCGAAGTCCACCCCGGCATCGTGTTCGATCACCCAAGTCCCGGCGCACTGGCCCAGGCCTTGCGCGCCCAGGAAGATAGCCCTGGCCAGTTGGAGAAACTGGCCCAGGCACGTTTGCGGCTGGACGCAATGAGTCCAGAGGAGAAGGCCGCGCTGCTGGAGAAGGCGCGCCAACAGGCGGCGGTGCAGAGCTAAAACGGTTGCGGGCGCTGCCAGTCAGTCAGCGCTCGCAAGTTTTATGCTGTTGCGAACGATTCTCATAAATTGTAGTCTAGCGCCCCCTATGTGTGCCCTGCACACGGATGCTCATGGAGTGTGCGTTGGATAATCTGGACCGGTTGTTTCGCCTCTATCATCGCGAACTGCAGCAGATTGCCTACCGTCGCCTGGGCGACAGGGAGATGGCTGCCGATCTCGCTCAGGACGCATTCGTGCGTTACGTTGGCCTGGATCGACAGCAGCGCACCCATACGATTATCAACCCACGGTTTTTCCTGATTCGCGTGCTGCGCAACCTGATCATTGACCTTGGGCGCAGCCGCACGCGGCGCGGGCCGATGGACTCGCTGGAGGATGTGCAGCACGAACTGCTGGATCCGTGCCCGGGGCCTGCGGCACTGGTGGAAATGCGCCAGCAGTTGCAACTGTTGCATCAGGCGTTGAGTGAATTGTCCGAGAACAGCCGCCAGGCCTTGTTACTCAATCGCCTCGATGGATTGGGCCATGCCGCCATCGCCCAGCAGCTTGGGGTTTCCCCCAGCATGGTCAGCAAATACATCATGAGTGCCGTGCTGCACTGTGCTCGTCGCCTCGGGATGACCGAGTGACACGCGACCCTGCCCCGAGTAAACCTTCGCCGCTGCTGACCGAGCAAGCGTTGCAGTGGCTGGTCGACCTGCATTCGGGCAGTGCCGAGGCACCGTCTTGGGACGCCTACCTGCAGTGGTGCGAAACCTCCGCGGAGCACCAACGCGCCGCCCAGGCGGCGGAGCGATTGTGGGAGAGCCTGGGCAGCGCACTGGAGCGTCCGCCCGCGTCGTCACGCCGCTTGCTGCAACTGGGACTTGTCGTGGCGTTGAGCCTGGCAGGCGGTTTGTCCTGGCAGGCAGAGCAACAAGGCTGGATGGCGGATCAGGTGACCGGCCTGGGTGAGCACCGCCGTGTGACACTGGCCGACGGCTCACACCTGGAACTGGCGCCACGCACGCGTGTGGATATCGCAATGCACGGTAATCGTCGTGTGCTGCATCTCTATACCGGGGAGCTCTTTGTCCAGGTCGCCCCCGATGCCCAGCGCCCATTCGAAGTACGCGCCGGCCGTGGCAGCCTGCGTGCGCTGGGCACTGGCTTCGACGTGCGGCGCGAAGGCGAGCAGGTGCGGATGGTCGTCACCGAACACACGGTGCGCGTGACATTGGACGACGATCCACAGACCACCGATGTCGAGGCCGGTCAGGCCGTGCAATACGGCCCGGAAGGTCTCTCGCGCACCCAGCCAGTCGACGTCGGCACCGCCACGGCCTGGCGCCGCGACAAACTGGTGTTCAACCGCCAGCCCCTGGGTGATGTGCTGGAGCAACTTGGCCGCTACCATCGCGGCGTAATCTGGGTCCGTGACAGCGGCCTGCGCGACCTGCCCGTGACCGGCATCATTGCCACCGACGACACCGACGCCCAATTGAAACTGCTGCAACGCACCTTGCCGCTGCGGGTGCGCTTGCTGCCGTGGCTGACCGTGATCGAGCGCGACGACTCGCCGCGACAGTAACTCAGCTTGCAAAAAATACACTTGCCGCCGCTGTCGGGTTTCAGAGGGTTGACGTCTTTCCTGTTGAGATTGATTTTTATTTGGCTGATTTCAGCAAGGGGAGCGTTATGCAGCATCTGATCAGGCACACTGCCTTGAGCCTGGCACTTGCCACGGCCAGTACCGTGGGTATGAGCCTGCCGGCACAGGCGGCGCAGCAGCAGAAGAGCGACAGCCGGACCTACGCTATCGAGGCCGGTCAACTTGACCAGGTATTGACGCGCTTTGCCGAGCAGTCCGGGTTGCGGTTGATGGTTGTCAGCGAATTGGTGGCTGGTCAGCAGTCGGACGGGTTGAAGGGGAGCTACCCGCTGCAGCAGGGGCTTGATCGGTTGTTGCTGAACAGCGGCTTGGTTGCCCTATTGAGTGATGATGTGATTTTGATTGAGAAGGCACCGGTACAGGGTGGGGCGTTGGAGTTGGGGGCTACCACCATTCAGGGGCAGGGGATGGGGGAAATGACGGAGAATTCGGGGTCCTATACCACGGGGTTGACCAGTATCGGCTCGAAGACTCCGACCCGCTTACGGCAGACGCCACAGTCGGTGTCGGTGGTGACAGCGCAGGTTATTGAAGAAAAGCGCATGACCGACCTGGCCGAAGCCATGAAAATGACGCCAGGCATTACGGTTACGAACAACAACTTCCGGTTGTCAGACTTCTCCTCTCGCGGCTTTAACATCGAGAACATTCAAATCGACGGTGCCGCTCCTATGGCCCTGGGCACCACGTCGGGCAGTTTCTATTCCAACAAGAGCTACGACCTGGTGGAGTACGACCACGTCGAAGTCTTGCGGGGTGCGTCCGGGTTATTTGGCGGCACAGGTGACCCTGGCGGCATGATCAACCTGGTGCGCAAGCGCCCGTTGGACGTTTACCAGTTAAAGGTCGATGTCTCGGCGGGGAGCTGGGACAACTACCGTACCCAGATGGATGTCACAGGGCCTTTGGGGTTCGACGGCAAGTTGCGTGGGCGAATGGTGGCGGCCTACACGGATCGTCAATACATGGCGGATGACCGAGGCCTGGAAAAGCCGATTTTCTACGGGGTGTTGGAAGCGGATATCACGGATGACACGCGCCTGACCCTGGGCGGGCGCTCTGAGCGTATCCACGAGACGGGTTCAGGCACGGGCTTGCCGCGTTACCTCGATGGCCGGGACTTGGGGCTCTCGCGAAGCGCCAGCCTGACGCAGAATTGGGCCTACCTGGATGGTCGATCCCAGGAAATCTTTGGCAAGATCGACCATGAGTTCAACGATAACTGGAAGGGTAACGTTTCTTACACCCAGACCCTGGATTCTGGCTTCTCGAAAAGCGCCTTTTCCTTTGGTGCAGTCGATCCTGAGTCCAGGACAGGGCCCAATACCGGGGGCTCCAACAACAAATACCGCAGCGATCAAAAGCTGTTTGATGTGAATCTTGCGGGTAAATTCGAGGCAATCGGGTTGCAGCATGAGCTCCTTATGGGGATGGATCACCAGAAAATCACCAGTTCATGGGCGGGGACTGCCCAGGCCACTGGATCGGGTGTACCAATCGATGTATTTAACCCAGCGCCCTGGCTACAGCCCGACACCAACAAAGATTTTTTCCACCGATTCAGTCCCAATACCCAGGTGCAGTACGGCCTGTATTCGACGCTGCGTCTGCAACTGGCCGAGCCGCTGCACTTGATCGTTGGCGCTCGGGCACAACGTTATAAATTTGATCAGCTCTATCGGTCCCGCGATAAGCAGGGCGTCTGGGGAACCGACTCGGATATATCGGTTCGTGAAGCCACCAAGGTTGTTCCTTACGGCGGTATCGTCTATGACCTCACGGATGAATGGTCGACCTACGTCAGTTACTCCGAGATTTTCAAACCGCAGCAAACCAAACTGCAGGGTCCGTATCCCGGCAGCTCAATCGAACCCATGACCGGCAAGACCTACGAGACCGGGCTCAAGGGAGAGTTGTGGGGAGGGGCCGTCAATACATCGCTTGCGCTTTACTACACCGCCCGCAAAAACGAGGCGGTCCTGGATCCACGCTATGAACAGATGAGTGTGTTGCACGGTGGCAGTTGCTGCTATCTGCCTCAAGGGGAAGTGACCAGCAAGGGTGTTGATATGGAGTTCACCGGCGAAGTATTGCCGGACTGGAACGTACTGGCCGGTTACACCTATAACCACAACCGCAATCGCACTCAAGCCAAAGTGTTCAGCAGTGTGACACCCAAGCATCAGGTCAAACTCTGGTCTACCTACCGTCTGCCAGGTCTGTTCAATGACCTGAAGGTGGGCGGCGGCGTGAATCTACAGAGTGCTACTGATGTCAGCGGGACAACCTGGTTTGCCCCTCAGAAGCGGTATTACGATTTTAAATACAGCCAGTCCGGATACGCTGTTTGGGACGCCATGGCCGAGTACCAATTGGATGAGAACTGGAGCGTGCTCTACAACGTCAATAACCTGTTCGACAAGCACTACTACAGCAAACTTGGGACGCCTTCCTCGGGCAACTGGTACGGCGATGAGCGCAACCACATGCTGACTCTACGCGGTACTTTCTGGTAAGTCGCAGATAAAAAATAAGCCCGCGTGATTGCGGGCTTTTTATATGTGCGGATGTTGTCTTGGCTGAATGTGACGATTCGCCGTGAAAGCGATTTATGGCAAAAATAAATGCATATAGCCACTGTCGGTGTTCAGAGGGCTGGCGTCTTTCTTGTTGAGATTGATTTTTATTTGGCTGATTTCAGCAAGGGGAGCGTTATGCAGCATCTGATCAGGCACACTGCCTTGAGCCTGGCACTTGCCACGGCCAGTGCCGTGGGTATGAGCCTGCCGGCAAAGGCGGCGCAGCAGCAGAAGAGCGACAGCCGGACCTACGCTATCGAGGCCGGTCAACTTGACCAGGTATTGACGCGCTTTGCCGAGCAGTCCGGGTTGCGGTTGATGGTTGTCAGCGAATTGGTGGCCGGTCAGCAGTCGGACGGGTTGAGGGGGAACTACCCGGTGCAGCAGGGGCTTGATCGGTTGTTGCTGAACAGCGGCTTGGTCGCCCGATTGAGTGATGATGTGATTTTGATTGAGAAGGCACCGGTACAGGGTGGGGCGTTGGAGTTGGGGGCTACCACCATTCAGGGGCAGGGGATGGGGGAGATGACGGAGAATTCGGGGTCCTATACCACGGGGTTGACCAGTATCGGTTCGAAGACTCCGACCCGGTTACGGCAGACGCCGCAGTCGGTGTCGGTGGTGACAGCGCAGGCGATTCAGGATAGCAGGGGGGTGGACCTGACCGACGCGTTGAAGCTGACGCCTGGGATTACCTTGAAAAAAACCAGTGTTCGCACCACTGATTTTTACTCTCGCGGCTTCATGATCCAGAACATCCAGATTGACGGCGCCGCGCCCATGGCCTTGGGTAATTCGGCGGGAAGTTTTTACTCCAACAAAAATTACGACCTGGTGGAGTTCGACCACGTAGAGGTGCTGCGCGGAGCGTCAGGGTTGTTCGGCGGCACGGGGGATCCGGGGGGTATGATCAACCTGGTGCGCAAGCGTCCATTGGATGCCTACCAGTTGAAGATCGACACTTCGGCAGGCTCCTGGGACAACTATCGTACCCAGTTCGACGTAACCGGGCCTATGGGCTTTGACGGTAAGTTGCGTGGCAGGTTGGTGGCGGCCTACAGCAACAATGGATCTTTCCAGGATCATATAAGCGACGAGAAACCAACGGTGTATGGGGTGCTGGAAGCTGACATCCAGCCAGATACCCGGGTGACTTTTGGCGGCCGCTCCGAGCGAATCCATGTGAATGGCTCCGGCATTGGTTTACCGCGGTACATCACCGGCGATGACCTGGGTTTATCCAGGCGTACGAGTCTTACACAGGGTTGGGCCTATCAGGACGGCCGGTCACAAGAGCTGTTTGCCAAGATCGACCATGAGTTCAACAGCGATTGGAAAGTAAACGCGACCTACACCAGGACTCTGGAGTCCGGGCTTTCGAAAAGCGCTTTTGCCAGCAATGGACTCAATCCGATCACGTTCAAAGGTACTCATTGGGGCGGTAATACCACTGCGTATCGCAGCGAACAGGGATCGGCAGATATCAACCTTGCCGGGAAGTTTGATGCGTTCGGTTTACGGCATGAATTTTTGCTCGGTATGGATCATCAGAGAATCACCAGTCGGTGGCGCGGAACGGGACAAAGCGAAGGGGCAGGTGGTGACCTGAATGTGTTTGATCCAGACTCCACACCTTGGCCTCAGCCGGCAACCCGTAAGGACTTTTTCCGTGATTACAACCCCAATGACCAAGTTCAGTACGGGTTGTATTCAACCTTGCGTTTGCAACTCGCCGAACCTCTGCATCTGATTGTTGGTGCCCGTGTCCAACGTGTTAAGTACAACCAGACCTATATGGCTGATTGGGATGGGAGCGGCTTTAAGCCGGAATCCGACGTGTCGTCCCGGGAGCCTACCAAGCTCACACCCTATGGCGGTCTGGTCTACGACCTGAATGATGAGTGGTCGACTTACGCAAGCTATTCCGAGCAGTACAGGCCTCAGCAGTTGAAATTACAGGGCCCCGCACCAGGTTCGCCACTTGAGGCAATGAAAGGCCGCGCCTATGAAGCTGGGTTGAAGAGCGAACTGCTTGGCGGGGCGGTGAACACCAATTTCTCCATTTACTACACCGAGCGGGAAAACGAAGCGGTACGTGACTCCCGTTACCCATCGACCGATGTCCAGTTCGGCGGCAACTGCTGTTATCTGGCAGAAGGCAAAGTAGTCAGTAAAGGCCTCGACATTGAGGTGTCGGGTGAAGTGATGCCTGACTGGATGCTGATTGCCGGCTATACCTATAACAACAATCAAGACCGAACGAAAAATGCTGCATTCAGCGCTATCACCCCCAAGCATATGGTCAAGTTTTGGTCCACTTACCGCCTGCCAGGTGCTTTCAATGATGTGAAGCTGGGAGGCGGGGTCAATCTGCAAAGCGCCACTTACGTCAGCGGATCTGCTGGTGTCCTGGATAAAATGGGGAATCCGGTCAAGGATGCCGATGATAAAGACCTATCCATTCCCTTTGATTACAAGCAGTCAGGCTATGCAGTCTGGAACGCGATGGCCGAGTATCGCCTGGACGAGAACTGGACGCTGGCCTACAACCTCAATAACGTATTCGACAAAACCTATTACACGGCTGTGGGGTCTTCCTACTCCGGTAACTGGTACGGCGACCCTCGCAACCACATGTTGACCCTGCGCGGTACCTTCTGGTAAGCACGGCTTTAAATGAAAAGGGACATCGTGAGATGTCCTTTTTTTGTTTCTGTTACAAAGTGATTGAGAATCCGTCTAAATTATTTTTATCCCGAACGTTCATTAATGGCTCGATACCGATTCAAGTCAAAACCGTCCCTCTGCAACAGGGAGTGGAGTCCGGACGGTTTAACTATATTCAGGCCATTCCGCCCCAAGAGTGGAAGGCCTTCGACATTAATGACATATCTGGGGCTAAACCAAACAATGAAACGCGAGAGTAAAAGGTTCAGGCAAAAACTCTTCAATGCTCCCCTCTCTTCCTGCCGCAGTTGCGTGTCGATGGCGGTCCTGGGGTTGACTCTCAGTGTCTGCGGCGGGGCGTTTGCCCAACCCATACAGGTGAATGTACCAGCCCAGTCGCTGGACAAGGCGCTGACCGAACTGGGCAAGCAGACCGGCCTGCAAGTGCTTTTCGGGCCGGATATGGTCGCGGGCAAGAAGTCCACCGCCGTCAATGGCAGCCTCGAACCTGCAGTTGCGCTTGAGGCGCTGCTCAAAGGTGCAGGCCTGAGTTTTCGGATTGAAAACAATACGGTTATCCTCAGCCCTGAAAGTGGCGCGAGTTCAGCCCTGGAGTTGGGCGCCACCACCATCCAGGGCCAGGGTATGGGACAGATGACGGAAAACTCCGGCTCCTATACCACCGGCCTGGTCAGTGCGGGTTCAAAAACCCCTACCAGCCTGAAGGACACGCCACAGTCCGTTTCTGTTATCACCCAACAGCTTATTGAAGATCAGCGCATGGTTGACTTGTCCGATGCGATGAGACGCACGCCGGGCATTACCGTTAAAAGCGCCAACTACCGTCTGCCACAGTTCATCTCTCGTGGTTTTCGTATCGACAACATCCAGATTGATGGCGCCTCGCCGATGGACATCGGTTCTGGTATCGGTACCTTCTATGCCAACAAAACTTATGACTTGGCCGAGTTCGACCATATCGAAGTGTTGAAAGGGGCGTCCGGCTTGTTCGGAGGCACCGGTGACCCGGGCGGTATCATCAACGCCGTGCGTAAACGTCCGCTGGATTACTTCCAACTCAAGTTCAACACTTCGGCAGGGTCCTGGGATAACTACCGTACTGAAGTCGACGTGACGGGGCCGATGGCCTTTGACGGCAAGCTGCGCGGGCGCGTAGTAGTAGCCAATACCGACCGTCAGTACTTCATGGATAACCGCAGCACCCAGACGCCCTTTATCTATGGCGTGCTGGAGGCCGACGTGAGTGACACGGCCCGGATTACCGTCGGGGGGCGCTACGAAAAAATTCATGAAAATGGGACTGGCGACGGTTTGCCGCGTTATAGCACGGGGCAGGACTTGAAGCTCAAGCGCAGCACTTGGTACTCGCCGAACTGGGCCTACAGCGATAACAGCTCCCAGGAAGTCTTCGCCAAGTACGATCAGGAGTTAGCTGACGACTGGAAGCTCAACGTCTCCTTGACCAGCACCTTCGATAAATCCGAAACGAAGGGTGCGTTTCTTTATGGCTCTCCTGACCCGGTAACCCTTGAGGGCGCTACCTGGGGCGGCAGCTACATTAAAAGTCGCAGTGAGCAGACACTGTTCGATGCCAACGTGTCTGGAAAATTCACCGCATTTGATCGCGAGCATGAACTACTGATTGGTGCCGACGCCCAAAAAGTGACCAGCCGTTGGCGCTCGACGAAGGGCATGACCGCGTTCTACCCCATTGATATCTACAACCCGGACGCAACGCCTCTGCCTGCTGACAGTATTGGCAATAGGCTTGTACGTGATTACAGCCCCAATACCCGCAAGCAGTATGGTTTGTACTCCACCTTGCGTTTACAACTGACTGATCCGCTCAAGCTGATCATTGGTGCCAGGGCCCAGCGTTATAAGTTTGAACAGGTCTACACAACTGATGATGACGCGAAGGGTGTGTGGAAAGTTGAATCCGACACTGATCGTCGTGAGCCGACCAAGGTGGTGCCCTTTGGTGGCCTGGTGTACGCCCTTGATGACGAATGGTCTGTATACGCCAGTTATTCGGAAATCTTCAAGCCCCAGGCGCAGCAACTGGAAGGTCCAAGCAGTTCCGGCAAGGGGCTGGAACCCATGGTTGGCAAGACTTATGAGACCGGTATCAAAGGGGAACTGTATGACGGGACGCTGAATGTGTCGGCCGCAGTGTTCTACACCAAGCGGGAGAAAGAGGCGATCCAAGATCCCCGATATACACGTGAGTCAGTCCTGTATGGCGGCAGTTGCTGCTTCCTTGCCCAAGGCGAGATCATCAGCAAAGGTATCGAACTTGAAGCCAGTGGTGAGATTACGCCAGGATGGATGGTGATGGGGGGGTACACCCTAAACATCATAGACAATGGCACTAAAGACACTTTCCTCACCACGGTTACGCCCAAGCACCTGGCAAAGCTATGGACTGTCTACACGCTGCCAGATCGACTATCTGACTGGAAAATTGGCGGGGGTGTCAATGTGCAGAGTGCCAGCTATGCCAGTGGGACGGCCTATCGGGTTAGAAAGAACCCGACGGAAAATTACTACGATGTCTACGATGAACGGCCTTTTGATATGGTTCAGGGCGGCTACGCCGTATGGGATGCCATGGTTGAATACAAGGTCGATGAAAACTGGACTGTTGCCCTTAGCGGCAAAAACTTGTTTGATCGCAAGTACTTCGAAACGCTGAGAACTTCTGAGTACGGCAACTACTACGGTGAACCGCGTAACTACATGCTGACGGTGCGTGGCACGTTCTAGAGCTTCGTGATGCACAAAAAACCACCTCGATATGAGGTGGTTTTTTTTTGCACCGCTTATATCTGGATCAATGCAGGGCTAACCAACTGTCCACGGCGCTGTAAATATTTACGATATCCCCAGTAATTCCTGACATGCGCAGGAAATCATGGGTCAGGCCGTTCTGGGTGAGCAAGGTCACGCTGGTTCCGGTGTTCTTTAGCAGATCGGCGTATTCCAGGCCCTCGTCATAAAGCGGGTCATATTCGGCCAGGCTTATATAGGCCGGTGCCAAGGCGGTCAGTCCCTGGGTCAGCAATGGCGAGGTACGCCAGTCGCCACGTTGCTCAGCGTCAGGCGTGTAGTGTCGATAAAACCATTGCAGTGTCTTGCTCTCCAGTAGGAAACCTTCGGCATACCGCTGGTGGGAAGGGCGAGTACGCTGGGTATCAGCGACCGGGTAGAACAGCAACTGAGCCTGAGGTTTAAGCACCATCTCCTCAGGGTGTTGCACGGCACTGATAGCCAGAACAGTCGCCAGGGTTGCGCCTGCGCTGTCACCGGCGAGCGTCACTTTGAGCGGGTCCAGTTGAAGCACGGCACCCTCACGGGCGAGCCAATTCGCACTGTCCACGGCATCATTCACAGCCGCGGGAAATGGATGCTCGGGCGCCAGGCGATACGCCGGTGCCAGCACCGCATGGCGCCCGCTGGCGGCCAGGCGCCGGCAGATCGAGTCGTGGGAGTCGAGACTGCCGAGGACATAACCGCCGCCATGGAAATACAGGATCACCGGCAGCACGCTTTGCTCTGTACCGATCTTGCGGTAGAGACGGGCAGCCAGTAGCTGACCGTCGCGAGTGGGGACCTGTAATGCGCTGACATTGATCGCGCCGGGTGGGCTCGGGTCGAGAATCTGCGACGTCAGGTCGAACTCGGCTCGTGCGGCTTGTGGTGTGAGTTGGTGCATCGGCTGGCTTTTGCCGCTTAGGCGGCCCATCTCGGCCAGTTCCAGAAAACCTTCGAGGTCAGGGTCCAGAGGCATTGCGTGTTCCTTATCAGGTGGTTGCCCAACAAAAATGCCCCAGGCCACAGGCCTGGGGTGATGGCAGGATTAACGGGTGACCGCTTCGCGCTGCGGTAATTGCTGGAGCAGGCTGTGCAGAAGCTGGCTGTTGTTAAGCATCTGGTAATGCCCGGCGACGATTCGCTCGTCCAGAATGCTGCCCGCCACCGGATTGGTGAAGTCCGGTGAATTGGCGTCGCAGGCCCACCAGCAGCAGGCAGACGCTCGTGTCTGCGGCAGTGTTTTCAGATCCAGGGACAGGCCCTTGAGTTTCATCGCGACCATGAACGTATGGGCTAGCTCTTCGACACTGATGTTGCTGAACGCTGAAGTGCCGGCGACTTGTTGGCGGATATCCGTGATCGACCGTTCCAGCATCGCTTGGGGGCTGTCGGCTGGGAGTTCCACTACCGGTAGGTGCTCGCAGGCTTGAGCGAAGATCACGGCAAGGAAACCGCGCAAGTCATCGCCCCAATCCAGATCGCGAGCAGCGGGTACGGTGGACGGGATAAAGCTGTCTACCAATCCCAGGAACTCTACTTCCTGGCCCTGCTTTTCCAGTTCCTGAGCGACCAGTACTGCGAGGGTGCCCCCCAACGACCAACCAACTAGTTGATAAGGTCCCTGGGCCTGTTTCTGGCGAATGTACTGGGCATAGTCGATAGCCATGGACGCCAGAGATTCGTCCTGCCAGTCGCGGTCGAGCAGCATGCGACATTGCAGGCCATAGACGCTGCGCTGGCCTTCCAGGCGACGTGCGAGGGTGTCGTAGTCGAACACCGTGCCAAAGCCGGCATGCAGGCAGAACAGCGGCGGCACATGGGGCACGCGGCTATTGAGCAACAGCAAAGGGTCCAGGTCGGTGGCAGGGGCGAAGCCCGACAGTTCGGCAATGGTCGGTTTGCCGATCATGTCCCGCAGTTTCAGTTCCAACCCCAGCTCAGGCTGGTTACGGACCTTGGACAGCACTTTGAGGATGCGCAGCGAATCGCCGCCCAACTCGAAGAAATTGTCGGTCACACCCACGCTTTCCAGCTCCAAAACCTGTTGCCAAATGATTGCCAGGGCTTGTTCCACAGCATTGCGAGGGGCTACGAATTCACGGCCCTTGAAGTCGGGATCAGGTAGTGCCTTTCGGTCGATCTTACCGTTGGGATTAAGCGGCAATGCGGCCAGGCGAATGATCTGCGTGGGCACCATATAGTCAGGCAAGTCAGCCTGGAGCAAGGCGCGCAAGCGTTCTCCTGGCGCATCATCAGTTGGGGTGACGACATAGCCGATCAGCTGTTTGCTGACGCCCGCCTCACGAGCGACCACCACTGCATCCTGTACCCCCGGAATATCTCGCAACCTGGATTCGATTTCACCAAGCTCTATGCGGAATCCGCGAATCTTTACCTGGTTATCCAGGCGTCCCAGGTAATCGATTACGCCATTGGGACGTTGGCGTACCAGATCGCCCGTGCGGTACAGGCGCGAGCCGTTGGCGGCAAATGGGTCGAGCACAAACCGTTCGGCCGTCAGCCCCGGACGCTGATGATAACCCCGAGCCACACCTTCACCGCCAATGTACAACTCGCCGGCCACACCCTCGGGTAACGGGTTGAGGTGTTCGTCGAGAACATACAGCGTGCGCTCGCCAACCCGCGTACCAATCGGTGCGTATACTGCGCCGCAGGTTTCACTGACGGGGACTTTCCACAGCAGTGGCGTGACCACGGTTTCGGTCGGGCCGTAGCCATTGGTCAAATAAACAGGTTTGAGTGTGTGCTTGACCAGCTCAAAGTTGGCCTCGGCCACCGCATCCCCACCAAAGCAGTAAATGCGCACAGCAGGCGGTGCCTTGCCGCAGTCTCGGGCGTACTCTGCCAACTGTTGCAGATAAGCCGGTGGGAAGCAGGCGATGCTGATCCGGTGGGCATGCAAGGCGTGCCAGGTTTCCTCGGGGGTCCACAGGCGGTTCTCGCGCACCACCAACTGGCCTCCGTGGGCCAAGGTACTCAGCCAGCGCTCTTGGGCCCCATCGAAAGCAAACGACATGAACAACAGTTCGCGGGTGCTGTTGTCCATTTCATAGCGCTGGCCGATCGCCTGGCAGTGCATGCGGATCTGCCCGTGGCTGACCGCCACGCCCTTGGGTTTGCCCGTGGAGCCGGAGGTGTAAATCAGGTAGGCGAGGTTGTCCGCATCCATCAGCGATTGCGGGTGGCGATCGGACAGAGCAGTCAGGGGCAGAGTGTCCAGTTCGATCAGTGCAGGCGCCCATGGCTGGCTGAAACGCTCGCGCAACGAGCCCTGGGTGAGCAGTACTGCCATCGCCGAGTCTTCGACGATCCACTTCACTCGGTCTTGCGGGTAGTCAATATCCAGCGGGACGTAAGCGCCGCCCGTCTTCATCACGGCGTAGAAGGCGACGACCACATCCACTGAGCGTTCCAGGGCGACACCAACGAAGATCTCTGGCCCAACGCCCTGTGCGATCAGGTAGTGGGCCAGGCGGTTGGCGCGCTGCTCCAGTTGGCCATAGGTCAGTTGCTCCTGGTCACAGATCACTGCCACGGCATCCGCGTTGGTCACGGCATGGTTGCGGATCTGTGTCACGAGCAAGGGCAGGTCATAAACCTCGGCTACCAGTTCGTTATCCTGCTGCAAGGCCCGTTGCTCACCGGCATTGAGCGTGGATAGGCTACCGAGGGTGGCTTTCGGATTTTCGAGCATGGCCAGCAGCAGAGTTTCGAAGCTACGGCGCAGTTGCGCGGTGGCCTCGGCGGTGAAACAGTTGCGCAGGTACATGAACTCAACGGTGAGGCGATCGCCCAGGTTAACCGCAAGGTCCATGGCGAAGTTGGTAACACCCTGAGTCCTGGTTTCACCGAATTTGAGGTGATCCTGCTCGGCTTCTTGCAGGCGCTCATCCACCGGGTAGTTCTCGAACACGATGATGCTGTCGAACAGCGCTTGGCCGCCTTGTCCCGACCAGCGTTGTACGTCGGCCAGCGATGCATGTTCGTGATCGCGTACTTCCAGGTTGTAGGTTTGCAGTTTTCGCAACCAATCGGTCACGGTCTGCTGTGGCTGTGGGGTCTGAATGATCGGCAAGGTGTTGATAAACAATCCCAGCATTTCATCGGATGCCTCAAGGCTCAGTGGCCGTCCTGCGACGGTACTGCCAAAGCACACGCTGTCCTGTCCCGTATAGCGCTGCAACAGCAGTAGCCAGGTTGCTTGGATAAATGTGTTGGGTGTGACGCGCAACCGTTGCGCCTGATCTATTAGGTGTTGGGTTTGTTGCGCGTCCCAGTTGAGGTAAAGCGCCTCATGCCCGTCGCAACCAGGATCAGGTCGTGGCGATAGGCTATTGGCGAGAACGGTTGGCCCGTTCAGCCCTTGCAGCTTCTGTTTCCAGAAAGTTTCCAGGGAGGACTGTGACTGGGTTTTCAACCAGGCGATGTAGTCTCGGTACTTACCACGTTTTGGCTCGGGAGTCTTGCCGTTGTACACCTCGAACACTTCGGCGAGCAGCCGTGAGCTGCTCCAGCCATCTAGTAAAATATGATGGTGGGTCCAGATCAGGTAGAGCTGTTCGGCCGGCAGTTTGATCAGGGTCAGGCGCATCAATGGTGCCGCCAGTAGGTCGAAGCCTTCGCGGTTATCTGCTTCGATCAGATCTTGCAGGTCGTTTGCGCAGGACTCACGGTTCTGCCAATCAAGAATACGCAGGGGGAGGTCAGTTTTTTTGAACACCATTTGCAGCGGTTCAGCCAGGTGGCTGGCGGTCCAGAAACCCGTACGCAGGATTTCATGGCGTTCGACGGCAGTATTCCAGGCGTCGGTAAACCGCGCGATGTCCAGGCCGCTGACGGGTACTGCGGTTTGGTTGATGTAAGCTGCGGCCTCGGACGCCTCAAGGGTGTGGAACATCATCCCTTGTTGCATGGGGGACAAGGGATAGAGGTCTTCAATCTGCTGAATAGGGAGGCTCAGTGTGTCCAGTTGCGCCTGGCTCAAGCCAGCCAACGGAAAGTCAGAGGGTGTTGCACCTTGATGGTTGGTATCGCAGCAGTAGGCGACCAACTGCTCAAGTGCTTGTAGGTAGTTATTGGAGAGCTTCTGGATGACCTCGGCAGGGATTACTTCCTGGCTGAAGATCCAGGCCATGCTCAGCTGGCCGTCATCGATCTGGCTATGAATGGTTAGTCGGTTGCACAGCGCTGGATTGCTGTTTTTCTCTACGCCATATTTTTCTCTCACCGGGACAAACAGGGCACCTGCGGCGCTGTCGGTTTGATCTCGGTAGTTGAAGGCGATGCGCGGCATTGGTAGCGCGTCCAGGCTTGCCTGGACCTGTGTGTCACCCAGGTAGCGCAAGACACCAAACCCAATGCCTTTATCGGGAATGGCCCGCAGTTGTTCCTTGACCTGCTTGATCGCTTCGCCCCAGTCCTTATGGGCGGTCAACTTGACCGGGTACAGGCTGGTGAACCGGCCCACGGTGCGGGTCAGGTCGATATCATCGAACAGGGCTTCGCGGCCATGGCTTTCCAGTTGGACCAAAACGTTTTCGCACGAGGTCCATTGGCTGACTGTACGGGTCAGGGCAGTCAGGAGCAGATCGATAATTTGCGTGCGATAGGCCGCGGGCGCGACTTGCATCAGTTGCTGGGTCAGGGTTTTGCTGAGCTTGATATCGACAGTCGTCGCTTGGCCGTGCCGTTGGCAGCCCTCAGGGTTGGCCTGGGGCAGGTCGTGGCTTGAAGCGTCCAGTTGCTGGACCCAGTACGCCAGTTCTTGTTGCAGGGCGTCGCTGCGACCGTAGTCTTGCAACTTCTCGCCCCAGGTTTTGTAGGCGCTGGTTTTCTCCGGCAAGGCCAGCGCCTGACCCATTTGCAGTTGGTGGTAGGCCGTTTGCAAATCATCAAACAGGATGCCCCAAGACACGTCATCCGCCACCAAGTGATGGATCGCCAGCAACAGGCGCTGGCTGCCATCGTTCAGACTGACCAGCACTGCCCGCAACAGCGGTCCGTGTTGTAAGTTGAGGCTGCGCTGGGCTTCGTCGCCCAAGGATTGCAATTGCGTGACGCCATCAATGTACGTTTGCCACAGCACCGACGTAGTCGCCGGACGGTATTCAGCGCTCCAGCCAGAGTCAGTTTGAGTGAAACTCAGACGCAGTGCATCGTGGTGTTGGATCAGGGCGTTGAGGGCCTGCTCCAGCAGTTGCGGCTCCAGGGCCATGGCAGGCTTGAGCAGCACTGATCGGTTCCAGTGATTGCGCTCGGGGATGTTAGTGTCTAAGAACAGTTGCTGGATCGGCAACAGCGGGGCGCTGCCGATGACTGGGCCTTGATCGATCACGAGGCCCTGGCCGTGGGTTTTCGCCACATTGGCCAAGCCCTGGATGGTCTGGTGCTGGAACAGGTCCTTGGGGGTGAAGTGGATGCCGGCCTGACGGGCGCGACTCACTACCTGGATCGAGATGATCGAGTCGCCGCCCAGTTCGAAGAAGTTGTCGGTGACACCGACTTTTTCCAGTTTGAGCACTGTTTGCCAGATACCTACAATGGTGGTCTCCAGTGCTCCCTTGGGGGCAACATAGGTTTTTTGCACTTGGCTGGCATCGGGTTTTGGCAGTGCCTTACGTTCAAGCTTTCCGTTCGGGCTCAAGGGTAATTGGTCGAGAAACAACCAGTACACCGGGACCATATAGTCCGGCAGGTGTTCCTTGAGACGGATCTTGAGTCTGTCGCGCAAGTGTGTAGTGTCGATGTCTTTACGCGGTACGACGTACCCGACCAACTGCAAGCCAGTGGCAGTATCGACTGCCAGTACGGCCACCTCGTGTACTTCGTCTTGCTCCAGCAACCGCGCTTCGATCTCACCCAGTTCGATGCGCAAACCGCGAATTTTCACTTGATGGTCAATGCGCCCGACGTATTCGATGACCCCGTCAGGACGTTGGCGCGCCAGGTCGCCGGTGCGGTACAGGCGTTCACCTTGAGCGTAGGGGCTGGCAACGAAGCGCTCTGCGGTCAGGGCTGGGCGCTGGTGATAACCGCGGGCCAGGCCTTCGCCGCCTAGGTACAGCTCGCCGATCACCCCGGTTGGTACAGGTGCCAGGTCTGAATTGAGGACCCAGGTGGTCAGGTTAGCGATAGGCTGGCCGATTGGCACGCTGCTGCGGCTTTCCTCGCGACAGGTCCAGTGGGTCACATCAATGGCGGCTTCAGTTGGGCCGTAGAGGTTGTAGAGCGCTGCGTTTGGCAACTTGGCAAATACTTGTTGCTGGGCATCGGCCGACAGTGCTTCACCGCTGCACACGATGCGCTTTAAGCCATTGCAGCGGGATACTTGCTCATCGGCGAGGAACACCTGGAGCATCGACGGTACGAAGTGCAGGGTAGTTATATCGTGCTGGTTGATCAGTTCGACCAAGCGGGCTGGATCGCGATGGTCTCCAGGACCGGCAATCGCCAGGCGTGCACCGGTCATCAACGGCCAGAAAAACTCCCAGACTGAGACGTCAAAGCTGAACGGGGTTTTTTGCAGCACCGTGTCGGCTGTCGTGAGGTTGTAGGCCTGCTGCATCCAGCACAAACGGTTGACCAGTGCGCAATGCCGGTTGGCTGCACCTTTTGGCTTGCCGGTAGAGCCGGAGGTGTAAATCACGTAGGCCAGGTTTTCCGGATCCAAAGTAATACCGGGGTTGCTGCTGGGCCAGGCGCTGATAACTGGCTCGTCCAGACACAGCGTTTCCACACCGGCGGGAACCGGCAGCTTGTCGAGTAACGTCTGTTGGCTAAGCAACAAGGTGATGCCACTGTCCTGCATCATGTACGCAAGCCGATCACTCGGGTATTCAGGGTCTAGCGGAACATAGGCGCCGCCAGCCTTGAGGATGGCCAGCAGGCCGATCACCATATCCAGGCTGCGTTCGATGGCAATACCCACCAGTACATCGTGGCCGACGCCGCGTTCAATCAGGCGATGGGCCAATGAGTTGGCTTTCTGATTGAGTTGGTTATAGGTCAACTGGCTCTCACCAAAAATGAGCGCTACGGCGTCAGGGGTGCTTTCTACTTGCTGCTCGATCCACTGGTGGATGCAACGCTCAAGCGGATACGTGATAGTGGTGTCGTTCCAGTCGTACAGGATCTGCTGTTGTTGTGCGTTGCTGAGTAACGACAAACTGGCAATTGCTTGCTGTGGTGCTGCGATGCAGCGATCGAGCAGGTTTAGCCAGTGTTGTCCGAGGCGTTCAATGGTGCTGGCTTCAAACAGGTCGGTGGCGTAGTTCAGAGTTGCTGACAAACCCTGCGTTGATTCGAAGGTGCTGAAAGTCAGGTCAAACTGTGCGGTGCGACTGCCCCATCTGATGCCCTCGACGTCCAGCGAGGATGCAGGCGCAAGTTGTACTGTTGTGGAGTCCTGATGCTCTTTAAGATGGTTATACATCACCTGGAATAATGGGCTGATGCTCAGGTTCCGTTCCGGCTGCAAGGCCTCGACCAGTTGTTCGAAAGGCAGGTCCTGATGCGCCTGGGCATCCAGTGCCGTTTGCTTGACCTGGGCCAGTAGTTCGCTGAAAGACAGCGATTCATCGAAGCGCGCCCTGAGTACTTGAGTATTGACGAAAAAACCCAGCAAGCGCTCGGTTTCAACCCGGTTACGGTTGGCCACGGGTACGCCCACCCGAATGTCGGACTGGCGGCTGTAATGGTGCAACAGCGCCTGGAACGAGGCGAGCAGCAACATAAACAGAGTCACATTGTGTTGCTGGGCAAGCTGCTTGAGGTTGTGTTCCAGGGAGGCTGGAACCGTGACTGCAATGTTCGCCCCTCGATAGCTCTGGACAGCTGGCCGTGGGTGATCGGTGGGTAACTCCAATACGGGTTGTTCACCACCCAATTGGGCTTGCCAATAAGCCAGTTGGCGTTCGCTTTCACCGGCCTCCATCCAATGACGTTGCCAGATGGCATAGTCGGCGTACTGGATTGTCAGCTCTGGCAAGACGTTTGGTTGGCCTTGCTGATAATCCGAGTACAGTGCAACCAGTTCATCGACCATCACCTGCATCGACCAGTCATCCGAGACGATGTGGTGCTGGGTCAGCACCAGTACATGGTCATCCTGGCCCAGCTGTAGCAAGGCTACACGCAACAGTGGGCCTTGCTGCAAATCAAATGGCTGGTAAGCCTGGGCTTGGATAAATGCCTTGATTCCTGCGTCATCGAGCCCCGAAACGCTGCTTTGCTGGATCTGCATCGGCATGTCGAGGTGAATAATTTGCAATGGTCGATCTTCGCCATGTGCAAACGTGGTGCGCAGCGTCTGGTGACGGGCGATTAAGGCGTTGAAGCTTTGCTCCAGCGCCACGACGTCCAGTTTACCCTTGAGTCGCAGGGCAGTTGGAATGTTGTAGGCTGCGCTGTCGGGGTCTAGTTGCCAGAGCACCCACTGCCGTTCTTGAGCGAAAGAAAGTGGGATGGATTCGAAGGCTGACTGCACTTCAGGGATTGGCAGGTTGGTGGGTGAAACCCCTTCAGCCAGCATTTTTTCCAGGTACAGCTTGCGCTTTTCCAGGGGCAGGGTGATGAAACGCCGGGCAATACGGGCGGCGACAGTCTTATCCATCAGAACTCCTCCATTTCATCGAGCAGGGCTTCAAGTTTGTCGAGTTTCTGCGCGGTGACAGGTCCTGCCTGCTGCTCAAGCTGGGCGGTAAACGCGCCCAGAGTCGGGTGTTGGAACATCAACTGCGGCGTCAACTGCATACCCAGCTCAAGTTGTAGGCGCGAGACCACGCTCACGACCAGTAGTGAGTGCCCACCCAGTTCAAAGAAATGGTCCTCCAGGCCGATAGGCTCGACTTTCAATACGTCTTGCCAAATCGCTGCGACCTGCTGTTGCAAAGGACTACAGGGCGCTACATAGGTTTTTTGCGCCAGACTGGCATCCGGCGCCGGCAACACCTTGCGATCGAGCTTGCCATTGGGGGTCAGCGGCAGGCTGGCGAGGAAGACCCAATGGATGGGCACCATGTACTCCGGCAGGTCGCCCTTGAGCTGACGCTTGCACGCCTCACGCAGCGCCTGTTCATCGCTGACCGCTTGCACGGCAACCACGTACGCCACCAACTGCGAATGGCCAGCGACGTCCCGCACCACCACGGCGGCTTCGCGCACTTGCGGTTGCTCCAACAGCCGCGCCTCGATTTCCCCCAGTTCGATCCGCAATCCACGGATTTTTACCTGGTGATCCACCCGACCGATGTACTCGATCACCCCGTCCGCGCGGTAGCGCGCCAGGTCGCCGGTGCGGTACAGGCGCGTACCGGGAGCGCCAAATGGATCGGGCAGGAAGCGTTCGGCGGTGAGTGCCGGGCGCTGGAAGTAACCCCGCGCCAGGCCATCGCCGCCAATCAACAATTCACCCGCCACCCCGACCGGCACCGGCACCAGGTTATCGTCGAGGATATACAGGCTGGTATTGGCAATCGGCCCGCCCAGCCACGGCTGAGGCTGGGTTGGCGTGAGCGGGTACTGCGCCGACCAGATGGTGGTCTCGGTCGGCCCGTAGAGGTTCCACACCTGGGGCGAAAGCGCCAAAAGGCGGGTCGCCAGTTCCAGGGGCAGCGCCTCACCGCCGCACAGCAGTTTGCAGCCCTTGAGCTCATCGGCCTGCGGGTGATCGAGCAGCATGCGCCAGGTCGAGGGCGTGGCCTGCAACACGCTGATGCGCTGCTGTTTGACCAGGGCAAGCAAGGCTTGCGGGTCGAGGTTGATGTCCT
>NZ_JAEKDC010000038.1:0-28337 GCF_016405645.1 Pseudomonas sp. MF5691 | reverse complement strand
CTGTTCCGCATCGGCGACTGCGTGGCCCAGCGCAATACCCACGCTGCGATCTACGACGCCCTGCGCCTGTGCAAGGATTTCTGACCCAACACCGAACCAATGTGGACTCGGTCAAAAATGTGGGAGCGGGCTTGCTCGCGAAAGCGGTGTGTCAGTCGATACATCCGGTGGCTGATGCACCGCCTTCGCGAGCAAGCCCGCTCCCACATTAGACCTGTGTGGTCTGTGGGAGCTTCACCATGTTGAACACCTTGCTTCCTGTTCTTTTGTTCGCAGCGATGGGCCTCGCCGTCCTCGGCGCCCTGCGCCGGGTGAATATGTGGCGCCGTGGCCGTGCCGCCAAGGTCGACTTGCTGGGTGGCCTGCTGGCCATGCCCAAGCGCTATATGGTCGACCTGCACCACGTGGTCGCCCGCGACAAATATATCGCCAACACCCACGTCGCCACGGCCCTGGGCTTTGTGCTGTCGGCGTTGCTGGCGATCCTGGTGCACGGCTTCGGCCTGCATAACCGTATCCTCGGCTACGCCTTGCTGCTGGCATCGGTGCTGATGTTTGTCGGCGCCACCTTCGTCTATCTGCGCCGGCGCAACCCGCCGTCGCGACTGTCCAAAGGCCCGTGGATGCGCCTGCCGAAAAGCCTGATGGCGTTCTCGGTGAGCTTCTTCCTGGTGACGTTGCCGGTGGCCGGGCTCCTGCCTGCCGACTTCGGTGGCTGGCTGTTGGCCGCGCTGCTCGGTGTGGGCGTGCTGTGGGGCGTGTCGGAAATGTTCTTCGGCATGACCTGGGGCGGGCCAATGAAACACGCCTTTGCCGGCGCACTGCACCTGGCCTGGCACCGCCGCGCCGAACGCTTTGGCGGTGGCCGCTCCACCGGCTTGAAGCCGCTGGACCTGGCCGACAAGAACGCGCCCCTGGGCGTGGAAAAACCCAAGGATTTCACCTGGAACCAACTGCTCGGTTTTGACGCCTGTGTGCAGTGCGGCAAGTGCGAAGCCGCGTGCCCGGCCTTCGCCGCCGGCCAGCCGCTGAACCCGAAAAAGCTGATCCAGGACATGGTGGTCGGCCTGGCCGGCGGCACTGATGCCAAGTTCGCCGGCAGCCCGTATCCCGGCAAGCCCGTGGGCGAACACGGCGGCAATCCGCACCAACCGATCGTCAATGGCCTGGTGGACGCCGAGACATTGTGGTCGTGTACCACCTGCCGCGCCTGCGTCGAAGAGTGCCCGATGATGATCGAGCACGTAGACGCCATCGTTGATATGCGCCGCCACCTGACCCTGGAAAAAGGTGCCACGCCGAACAAGGGCGCCGAAGTCCTGGAGAACCTGATCGCCACCGACAACCCTGGCGGATTCGCCCCGGGTGGGCGAATGAACTGGGCGGCGGATTTGAACCTGCCATTGCTCGGTGACAAGCAAACCACCGACGTGCTGTTCTGGGTCGGCGACGGCGCCTTCGACATGCGCAACCAGCGCACCTTGCGCGCTTTCGTCAAAGTGCTGAAAGCGGCCAAGGTCGACTTCGCCGTACTGGGCCTGGAGGAGCGCGACAGCGGCGACGTGGCCCGGCGTCTGGGCGATGAGGCGACGTTCCAACTGCTGGCCGCGCGCAATATCCAGACCCTGGCCAAGTACCGCTTCCAGCGCATCGTGACCTGCGATCCCCATAGCTTCCATGTGTTGAAAAACGAATACGGCGCCTTCGACGGCAACTACCAGGTGCAGCACCACAGCACCTACATGGCCGAGCTGATCGACGCAGGCCTGCTGAACCTGGGCCAGCACAAGGGCAACAGCGTGACCTACCACGACCCGTGCTACCTGGGGCGCTATAACGGTGAGTACGAGGCCCCGCGCCAAGTGCTGCGGGCGCTGGGGATTGAGGTCAAGGAGATGCAACGTTCGGGTTTCCGTTCCCGTTGCTGCGGTGGCGGTGGCGGCGCGCCGATCACTGATATTCCCGGCAAGCAGCGCATCCCCGACATGCGTATGGAAGACATCCGCGAGACCGGCGCCGAGCTGGTGGCCGTGGGTTGTCCACAGTGCACGGCGATGCTCGAAGGGGTGGTCGAGCCCCGCCCACTGATCAAGGACATTGCCGAGTTGGTGGCGGATGCCTTGCTCGAAGAGGCCGCACCGGCCAAGAACACACGTGTGCCAGCGGAGGTCCACTGATGAGCGACATTATCCGCCGCGACCCACGGGCCGAATGGATCGCCCGCAACCGCTTGCACCCGCTGCATGCGGCGATGCAACCGGAGCAGCACAGCTGGATGGGGCCTAACGGCATCATCCGTAAAAATGTGCATGGCATCGGTTTTATCGGCCCCAACGGCATCAAGCGGATCGACCGCAGCGGCGCCCAGCAGGGCGGTGCGACCAAACGTACGGCCGCGGCGCAAGTGCAGTTGCCGCTGCACCAGGTGCCAGCCCCGACGTTTTACATCAACGTGGTGCCGGACATGGTCGGCGGCCGCCTGAGCAGCCACGACCGCGACTTGCTGGGCCTGGCGCGGCAACTGGCCGGCAGCGACGGTGCGGTGCTGGCGGTGGTGTTTGGCGAACATAAGGAAAGTGCCTTCGACACGGCCGGCGTGGATCGCCTGCTGGTGCTCGACGGCCACGAATTCGAGGGTTATTCACCGGAGCAGCGGGTCCATGGCCTGCGGGCTGTGGATAACCAGTTCCGCCCGCGTCATTGGCTGCTGCCCGACAGCCGCAGTGGCGGGGGTGAACTGGGGCGGCGCTTTGCCGCGAGCCTCAAGGAACGCCCGGCCACCCGGGTGTGGCAGATCAAGGGTAATGAGTGCATCGGCCGTGCCGGCGCGGGCCAGGAAGACCTGGCGCGCCCGCTGCCACGGCTGATCCTCGCTGCTGTGGAATGTGCCGATCCAGTCAGCGAAACGCGCCATGAAGTGTTGCCGGTGGAGTTATCCACAGCCCTGGCGCGCGGCTTGCCGCGTATTGAGGATCTGGGTGCGGTGGCAGTGGATCCCGGTGCGATTCCCATGGCTGAGGCCGAGTTTATTTTCTCCGGTGGCAATGGGGTCAAGGACTGGGACTTGTTCCATCAGACGGCCGCGGCCTTGGGCGCTACCGAAGGTGCGTCGCGGGTGGCGGTGGATGATGGCTTCATGGCTCGTGATCGCCAGGTGGGTGCCAGTGGTATCTGGGTCACCGCCCGGGTGTATGTGGCGGTCGGGATTTCCGGGGCGATCCAGCACCTGCAAGGCATCGGTGCCTGCGACAAGGTGGTGGCGATCAACCTCGATCCGGGTTGCGACATGATCAAGCGCGCCGACCTGTCGGTGATCGGCGACAGCGGCGACATTCTCCGGGCCTTGATTGCTGCGGTCCAGGCCCACCGTAACGGCGCCAAGCGCGATGCGGCTTAAACAAAGGATATGGCCATGACCACCCATGTAATCAGCCTGGTATCCATAGGCGCCCACCCGACCTCCGGCCGGCCACGCCGCGCCGAACAGGATGCGCGTGCCGTCGAGCTGGGGTTGCAACTGGCTGGGGATAACCTGCAAGTGCTGCATGCCGGCGATATCGCCGAGCCGACCCTGCGTGCTTACCTGGGCATGGGGCTGGCGCAGTTACACGTGCTGGAACAACCGGCCGGCGCCGATGCCCTGCCAGTGCTCGGCGACTACCTGCGGGACACTGGTGCGCAGGTGGTGCTTACCGGCAGCCAGGCCGAAACGGGCGAGGGCTCGGGGATGTTGCCGTTCCTGCTGGCCGAGCAACTGGGCTGGCCGCTGATTGTCGGCCTGGCTCAGGTGGAGTCCATCGACAGCGGCGTAGCCCAGGTACTGCAAGCGCTGCCTCGTGGTCAGCGGCGACGCCTGAAAGTGCGCCTGCCGTTTCTGGCCACGGTGGATAACGCCGGGCCCAAGCCGCGGCAAAGCGCCTACGGCCCGGCCCAGCGTGGCGTGCTGCAGGAGCACGACGTGGCGGTGGTGGACGATGAGTTATTCACAGGCGCCGTGCTGCAACCGGCCAAGCCTCGGCCCAAGCGGCTCAAGGTGATCAAGGCCAAGAGCGGCGCCGACCGCATGAAGGCCGCCACGGCCAAGGCCAGCGGCGGAGGTGGGCAGGTGCTGAAGGGGGTAAGCCCTGAGGCGGGCGCTGAGGCAATTCTCAAGCTGCTGATTGAGGAGGGTGTGGTTCGCTAGGGCTGAAATAATCGCACATACATACCGCGATGCCAGCCTTTGCCAGTGCCTGGGTGTGAGCTTAAATAAATAAATTTTCAGCCAAAGGATCCAGCCCCATGCCCGTCAACTTCCGTGCGGCAGTGCCCGCCGATGCCCGCGATATAGCGCGTCTGTTCCTGATCTCTTCAGAAGGAGCCGCGGCTTACATCTGGAGCCAGCTCGCAGAGCCAGGCCAGGAACTCCTGGACGTTGGCGCCAGCCGTTATGCGCGCTCGGGTGTGGATTTCTCTTATGAAAATTGCCTGATCGCCGAATCAGAGGGCGTGGTGGTGGGCATGATGCACAGTTATGTCATGCGCCATGATCCGGATGCAGAGCCGGTTACCGATCCAGTCCTTGCTCCCTACGCGGACCTGGAGATCCCCGATACCCTTTATATTTCCAGCCTGGCGCTGCACGAAGGTTGGCGCGGCCAAGGCTTGGGCGTGCAATTTCTCGCCCATGCCCGACAGCGGGCCGAGCACCTTGGGCTTATCGGCTTGAGCCTGATTGACTATGCGGCCAATACCGGTGCCCTGAGGTTCTATGAACGCCATGGCTTTCGGATTGTCGACAGTTGCCAGATAACCCCGCACCCGATGCTAGGTGTCACCGGCAAAGCTTATTTGATGCAGTACCCGTAGTCCTCGACTGGGGGTTACCCACAATCCCTGTTGGTTCACCTGTGGATAACCTGTTCGCGGTTGTCCACACCCCAGTGAAATCAAGCCCTGCAGCCCTCTGTACGAAAAACAACCAACCTAAACGACGGTTTTTGCTCGGTTTTTTCTGTGGATAAGGAAATAGCCTGGTTCAGAGTTGCCCCCAAAGTCTGTTGGTGCTTCTGTGGATAAGATGTTTGCTATCCGCTGCAAGCCATAGGGATAAAGGCTTGTAGTGAATTGGTTGAAAAATGATCAATATCGCTGTTTCATCCGATCTACGCGCGTAAAGCCTCGATTTTGCTCGGTTGCAGGCGGTTTTCCACAGAAGGGGCAAAGTTGCCCCCAAAGTCTGTTGGCGCTTCTGTGGATAAGGTGTTTGCGTTCCTCTGCAGGCCATATAGAACGTGGCTTGTGAGCTTCTGGTTAAAAACTGATCAATGTTGGATAAAACCTGCTGCTTTGAATAAGTCACGGATTTTCTTGGTTTTATTTCGAGGGAACAGGGCAGTTGCCCACAATTGCTGTGGGTGGGTTTGTGGATAAGTTGTTGGGCGATGGCTGGAGGGCAGGGTAGTGGCGGGCTGGAGCAGTGATGGTCAATTTATGAACAGATGAGTATCCAAATGTGGGAGCAGACTTGCTCCCACATTTTTGATCTCTGGTGCGTCAGTTACTCGTGTGCGGCGACACCTTTGAGGTACGGCGCCGGTGCCGCCCCCAGGTTGTTCAGCATGCGCTCGCTGTACCAGTCCACAAAGTTCACCACGCCAAACTCATAGGTCTTGGAGTACGGCCCCGGCTGGTAAGCGGTGGAGTTGATCCCGCGCTGGTTCTCCTCGGCCAGGCGCCGGTCCTGGTCGTTGGTCGCGTCCCACACTTGGCGCATGCGCTCGACGTCGTAGTCCACCCCTTCCACAGCGTCCTTGTGCACCAGCCACTTGGTGGTGACCATGGTTTCCTGGGCGCTGATCGGCCATACCGTGAAGACGATGATGTGATCGCCCATGCAGTGGTTCCACGAGTGCGGCAGGTGCAGGATGCGCATCGAGCCGAGGTCGGGGTTCTTGATGCGGCCCATCAGTTTCTTGCAGCCCTGCTTGCCATCCAGGGTCATCGACACGGTGCCCTTGAGCAGCGGCATGCGCACGATGCGGTTACGCAGGCCGAAGCTGGCGTGGGCGTAAGGGATCTTCTCGGCGTCCCAGGCGGCGGCTGAAGCGGCAACGTGGTCCTTGAAGGCCTGGTCGGCCCGTGGGTCGGTGACGTCGTCCCATTCCAGCAGGGTTTTCAGCAACTCGGGGTGGGAGGCGTTGCAGTGGTAGCACTCGCGGTTGTTTTCCAGCACCAGTTTCCAGTTGGCTTTTTCGAACAAGGTGGTCTGGATCGCCACCTTGGTGTTTTCCATGTCGTAGGGTTCCATGTAATGGTTCAGCGTCGACAAAAAGTCATCAATGGCCGGTGGGTTCTCGGCCAGGCTGACAAATATGTAGCCGCCGGCGGTCTTCACGTTCACCGGTTTGAGGCCGTACTGCTTCATGTCGAAGTCGGCGCCCATCTCGGTACCGGCGAACAGCAGGCGCCCGTCCAGTTCGTAGGTCCACTGGTGGTAATGGCACACCAGTTTGGCGACCTTGCCCTTGTCGCTGGTGCACAGGCGCGAGCCGCGATGGCGGCAGACGTTGTGGAAGGCATGCACCACGCCTTCGGCGCCACGAATCACGATGATCGGGTTCTTGCCGATCTGCAGGGTCAGGTAGTTGCCCTTGGCCGGGATTTCGCAGGTCATGCCGGCGATCAACCATTCCTTCTGGAAGATCTCTTGCATGTCGATATCGAACAGCCGCTGGTCAGAGTAAAACGGCTGGGGCAGCGAAAAAGTGCGCTCGCGCTCTTGCAGCATTTGCGCGGTGGCCTTGCGTGCGGGTTCCAGCGGATCGCCCAAGCTCAAGGTTGCGGTGACGTCCATTATGTGTGTCCTCAAGGCCATTCTGTGTGGCCGCGATAAGTGGCTGATCAGGTTTGCAGCAAGGCGTAAAGAAAGCGTCGTTGTTGGCTGCGAGTGTGGGCCCGGTGCTGCCCGCAACCTTATCCATTAACGACATGGCCCACTCTGTTCCCGACGCGCAACCCCAGTGGTATGGGGGCTGGTCGCGATAAGTATGCGAATGTCGCAGATAGGTAAATGGCAGGTCGCGGCGTTACGCAGAATCGCCAGCATCAAGCCGAACTACGGCCGTGGAGAACAGCATGTCCAACAGCTTCCTGAATCCTGTCACCACCCAGACCTGGGCCAATGGTCGGCACATCGTCCGTTGCGTCAAAGTCATCCAGGAAACCTGGGATGTGCGCACCTTCTGCTTTATGGCCGACCAGCCGATCCTGTTCTTTTTCAAGCCGGGGCAGTTCGTCACCCTGGAGCTGGAGATCGACGGCCAGCCGATCATGCGCTCGTACACCATTTCCAGCTCGCCATCGGTGCCCTACAGCTTCTCGGTGACGATCAAGCGCGTGCCGGGTGGCAAGGTCTCCAACTGGTTGCACGACACCCTGCACGAAGGCCAGGAGCTGGCGGTACACGGGCCGGTCGGGCTGTTCAATGCCATCGACTTCAGCAACCCCAAGGTGCTGTACCTCAGCGGCGGCGTGGGGATCACCCCGGTGATGTCCATGGCGCGCTGGTATTACGACACCAACGCCAATGTCGACATGGTGTTTGTACACAGTGCCCGCTCGCCGAAAGACATCATCTACCACCGCGAGCTGGAGCATATGGCGTCGCGCATCGACAACTTCAACCTGCACCTGATCTGTGAGAAACATGGCCTGGGCGAGCCGTGGGCCGGTTATCGGGGTTACCTCAACCAGAAAATGCTCGAACTGATGGTGCCGGACTTCCTTGAGCGCGAAGTGTTCTGCTGCGGCCCTACGCCCTATATGAACGCGGTCAAGCGCCTGCTGGAAGCCAATGGCTTCGACATGAGCCGTTACCACGAGGAATCCTTCGGCGCCACGCCACCGGAGGCGCGGGCCGATGCTGTGGAACAAGCCGAACAGGCCGCCGATGCGCCGGAAATCGACCTGGCGGATCTGCACCAGGTGGAATTTATCTCGTCAGGCAAAAGCATTCGTGTGGCACCCGGGGAAACCGTGCATGCGGCAGCTGCCAAGCTGGGCCTGCTGATTCCCAAGGCCTGCGGCATGGGCATATGCGGCACATGCAAGGTGATGAAACTGGGTGGGGAAGTGGAGATGGAGCACAACGGCGGGATTACCGAGGAAGACGAAGCCGAAGGCTACATCCTGTCGTGCTGCAGCGTGCCGAAGGGTGATGTGCGGATCGAGTTCTAATACCCCCCCTGATCGTTCCCACGCTCCGCGTGGGAATGCCTCCCGGGACGCTCCGCGTCCCTTGTGTGCGATGTGACGCGTAGCGTCACAGGCTGCGTTCCCACGCAGAGCGTGGGAACGATCTTCAATACCAGCGCTGGATGTCGATCAACCCCTCCATGCCCAAATAGTTGCGAGCACTGGAGTACCTCCAGTGTTCAGCAAGGTCCACATAACCCCGCTTCACTGGGTTGTGGTGGATGTAATCAAGCTTCTGGCGCATCACCGCCTCGCTGTATACCAGCTCGGCATGTGAGCCTTCCTGCCAGAGTTGATACACCCGATCTACCTTGTGTGCACGTCTGCAAAAGCGCAGACGTTGTAATACCCGTTCAGCGCCTTTGCTGTGCAGGTCATCGATGATGGTTCGAGCGGTGAAGGATTTGAATTGGCTGACGCATTTGCTCAGGTCAGGCGCCTGAGCGACGAAGTGCAGGTGGTTTTCCAGGACGACGTAGCCATAAAGGTTGAGGGCGTGGTGGTTTTGTTGATATCGCCAACAATCCAGAAGATGACTGACGAGGTAGTCACGAGTGAACAGTGGTAGCCACTCCATGACGGTACATGTCAGGAAGTGTGGTTTTTCGGGTTCGGTGATGACGTAGCGGCTTCTACCCATAGGCTCATCCTTGAGGGGACGCAGAGCGTCCTGGGAGGCGTTCCCACGCAGAGCGTGGGAACGATCAGCGATCAGGAAGTTAGCGGGCGTAGATATGAATCGCGAATTGCTCGCCTGAAGCTGTCGGTTCGAAGACTTTTTCGGTGATTCTCAAGGTCTGGCCAGGTTCCTGGATGATGTCACCGACCTTCGCCAGTTTGCGGAATTCATCCCAGCCGACGAGGGTGGTCGAGAGTTGGGTATCGCTTTGCAGGATGTTGCCGAAGGTTTGATTTTCCATGGTGCAGTCCTCTGCTGGATTTCCGTTTCCGGCCGATAGTTCGGCAGGCAGTGTGGCCCGCAAGGTGGCCTGTGCAGTGGCCTTTCCTTGCGGGTTCCAAGAGGCTAGCCCATGAAGAGCAGGCTGGGTGCTGTCAGAAATATCAAAAAATAGTCTCGGCATTCCGCCAGTATCAGGCCCACACCGGCAAGCCGGATGAGATCAGGCGCCCATCACCTCACGAATATCCGCTGCCAGTTCACGCACCCGATCTTCCTCGGTATCCCACGCACACATGAAGCGCGCACCGCCCTTGCCGATGAAGGTGTAGAAGCGCCAGCCCTTGGCCGTCAGCGCCGCGATGGCCGGCTCCGAGAGTTGCAGGAACACGCCGTTGGCCTGCACCGGGAACATCAATTCCACGCCGGGAATATCCGCTACCAGGCTGCTGAGCAACTGGGCGCAGTGGTTGGCGTGGCGTGCATGTTTGAGCCAGGCGTCGTTTTCCAGCAGGCCGACCCAAGGGGCGGAAAGGAAGCGCATTTTCGACGCCAGTTGGCCGGCCTGTTTGCAGCGGTAATCGAAGTCTTCCGCCAGCTTGTGGTTGAAGAACAGGATCGCTTCACCCACCGCCATGCCGTTTTTGGTGCCGCCAAAACACAGCACATCCACACCGGCTTTCCAGGTCAGGTCGGCAGGCGAGCAGCCGAGGAAGGCGCAGGCGTTGGAGAAGCGTGCGCCGTCCATGTGCAGGTTCAGCCCCAGTTCCTTGCAGGTGGCGCTGATGGCGCGGATTTCATCCGGGGTGTACACGCTGCCCACTTCGGTGGCCTGGGTCAGGGTCACGACGCGGGGCTTGGGGTAGTGGATGTCCTGGCGCTTGAGGGCGATCTCGCGGATGGATTCGGGGGTCAGCTTGCCGTTTTCGGTGCGCGCGGTGAGCAGCTTGGAGCCGTTGGAGAAAAACTCCGGCGCGCCGCATTCGTCGGTCTCGACGTGGGCGGTTTCCGAGCAAATCACGCTATGGTAGCTCTGGCACAAGGAAGACAGGGCCAGGGAGTTGGCCGCTGTTCCGTTGAAGGCGAAGAACACTTCACAGTCGGTTTCGAACAGTTTGCGGAAACCGTCGGCGGCGCGGTGGGTCCATTCATCATCGCCATAGGCGCGTTGATGGCCCTGGTTGGCGAGCTCCATGGCGGCCCAGGCTTCCGGGCAGATACCGGAATAGTTGTCACTGGCAAATTGTTGGCTCTTGTCGGTCATGGCCCGTTCCTGTGGTCGATGTTGGTGCGCACTTTAACCAAGAATATCCGGCGCGCGCACGCACTGTTAATGCAAAGTCTCTGGGGAATTATGCACGGTACTGAAACGATTCCTTTACAGCGCGAGCGCGATGGCGCGCTGGACCTGCTCAAATGGCTGGCGCTATTGAGCATGGTGCTGGACCACTTGCGCTATGTCGGTTTAAGCCTCGATGGCCTGTACGTGCCGGGGCGCCTGGCGTTCCCGTGGTTTTGCCTGGCGATTGCGGCCAATTTGCAGCGGGTCCGTGATGCACCCGTCACCGGGCAATGGCGTTACCTGGGGTGGCTGCTGCTGTTCAGCGTGATCAGCGAGGTGCCGTATCGGCTGTTTATCGACAATGCCGATACATTGAATGTGCTGCCGACCCTGGCGCTGGGTTTGCTGGTTGCCCGAGGATGGCAGCAAAAGACGCTTTTTGACCGCGGATTGGCGCTGATTGCCCTGCTGGCCGGCGCTGTGTTCTCGGCGCAACTGATGTTCGGCTTTTTTGGTGTATTGCTGCCGCTGGCGATGTTGTTGGTGTTTAGTCGCCCCTGGTATTTCAGCGTGTTGCCGGGGTTGGTGTGTGTAGCTGCCAATCAATGGCAGGTCTTACTCAATAGCGGCAATCTCGTCGCGATGCTCGGGTTGGCCACCTGCCTGATTGCGCCATTGGCCGGATTGGTCTTGTTGCGCCATGCCCAAGGCGCCTCGCCCCCGGCCATGCGGCGCTGGGCTTATGCACTTTATCCCGCGCATTTCTTACTGCTGCTACTCCTTCGAAAGGTCATCACATAGCCCCTGTGGGAGCGGGCTTGCTCGCGAATGCGGTGGACCAGCCAATGCATGTGCTGCCTGACACACCGCATTCGCGAGCAAGCCCGCTCCCACATTTGTTCGGTGTTGTTCTGGCCATGTCGTAAACGCACCTTTGCGTGGCGTGCGTAGGCATTTGACCTGCCTGCGCCAGCCCTACCATCGCATCAAAGGGCCCTGCACGGGCCTCAACAATACGAAAGGCTGGGAGAGACGCGATGTTCAGCAAACAAGACCAGATCCAGGGATATGACGACGCACTGCTGGCGGCCATGAATGCCGAGGAGCAGCGCCAGGAAGATCATATCGAGCTGATCGCGTCGGAGAACTACACCAGCAAGCGTGTGATGCAGGCCCAGGGCAGCGGCCTGACCAACAAATACGCCGAAGGCTACCCTGGCAAGCGCTACTACGGCGGCTGCGAGCATGTGGATAAAGTCGAGGCCCTGGCCATCGAGCGCGCCAAGCAACTGTTCGGCGCCGATTACGCCAACGTGCAGCCGCACTCCGGTTCGTCCGCCAACAGTGCGGTGTACCTGGCGCTGATCAATGCCGGTGACACCATCCTCGGCATGAGCCTGGCCCACGGCGGTCACCTGACCCACGGCGCCAAGGTGTCGTCGTCGGGCAAGCTGTACAACGCGGTGCAGTACGGCATCAACACCGACACCGGGCTGATCGACTACGACGAAGTCGAGCGCCTGGCCGTGGAACACAAGCCGAAGATGATCGTTGCCGGCTTCTCCGCCTATTCCAAGACCCTGGACTTCCCGCGTTTTCGCGCCATCGCCGACAAGGTCGGTGCGCTGCTGTTCGTTGACATGGCTCACGTCGCCGGCCTGGTGGCTGCGGGTCTGTACCCGAACCCGCTGCCTTACGCCGATGTGGTCACCACCACCACCCACAAAACTTTGCGCGGTCCGCGTGGCGGCTTGATCCTGGCCAAGTCCAACGAAGAGATTGAGAAAAAACTCAACTCCGCTGTATTCCCCGGCGCCCAGGGCGGCCCATTGATGCATGTGATCGCGGGCAAGGCGGTGTGCTTCAAGGAGGCAATGGAGCCAGGCTTCAAAGCGTATCAACAGCAGGTGATCGACAACGCCCAGGCCATGGCCAGCGTGTTTATCAAACGCGGCTACGATGTAGTGTCCGGCGGCACCGATAACCACCTGTTTCTGGTCAGCCTGATCCGCCAGGGCCTGACCGGCAAGGACGCAGACGCCGCCCTCGGTCGCGCCCACATCACCGTCAACAAGAACGCCGTGCCCAATGACCCGCAGTCGCCGTTCGTGACTTCGGGCCTGCGCATCGGTACCCCGGCGGTGACCACCCGTGGTTTCAAGGTGACGCAATGCGTGGAGCTGGCGGGCTGGATCTGCGACATCCTCGACAACCTCGGTGACGCCGATGTCGAGGCCAATGTGGCCAAGCACGTGTCTGCGCTGTGCGCTGATTTCCCGGTTTATCGCTGAGCGCGGTTTTGGAGTAATGCCTATGCAACGCTACTCAGGCTTCGGCCTCTTCAAGCACTCCCTCAGCCATCACGAAAACTGGCAGAAGATGTGGCGCACGCCGACCCCGAAAAAGGTCTACGACGTGGTCATCGTCGGCGGCGGCGGGCATGGTCTGGCCACCGCTTACTACCTGGCCAAGGAACACGGCATCACCAATGTGGCCGTGGTCGAGAAAGGTTGGCTGGGCGGCGGTAACACCGCACGCAACACCACCATTGTGCGTTCCAACTACCTGTGGGACGAGTCGGCGCATCTCTATGAGCATGCGATGAAGCTCTGGGAAGGTTTGTCCCAGGACCTGAACTACAACGTGATGTTCTCCCAGCGTGGCGTCTACAACCTGTGCCACACCCTGCAGGACATCCGTGATTCCGAGCGTCGCGTGAGCGCCAACCGCCTCAACGGTGTGGACGGTGAGCTGCTGAATGCCAAGCAGGTCGCGGACGAGATTCCGTACCTCGATTGCTCGAAAAACACCCGCTACCCGGTACTGGGTGCCACCGTGCAACGGCGCGGCGGCGTGGCCCGTCACGATGCTGTGGCGTGGGGCTTTGCCCGTGCTGCCGATGCCTTGGGCGTGGACCTGATCCAGCAGACCGAAGTCATCGGTTTCCGCAAGGAAAACGGCGTGTGCATCGGCGTGGAAACCAACAAGGGCTTTATCGGCGCCAAGCGCGTCGGGGTGGTCACAGCCGGTAACTCCGGGCATATGGCCTCGCTGGCCGGGTTCCGCCTGCCTATTGAATCCCACCCGCTGCAAGCGTTGGTGTCGGAGCCGATCAAGCCGATTATCGACAGCGTGATCATGTCCAACGCCGTGCACGGGTACATCAGCCAGTCCGACAAGGGCGACCTGGTGATCGGCGCCGGTATCGACGGCTATAACGGATACGGCCAGCGTGGCTCGTACCCGGTGATCGAGCACACCATCCAGGCCATCGTCGAGATGTTCCCGGTGCTGTCGCGGGTGCGCATGAACCGTCAGTGGGGCGGCATCGTCGACACCACGCCGGACGCCTGCCCGATCATCTCCAAGACCCCGGTACCGAACATGTTTTTCAACTGCGGCTGGGGCACCGGTGGCTTCAAGGCCACCCCCGGTTCAGGCAACGTGTTTGCCGCGAGCCTGGCCAAGGGTGAGATGCACCCGCTGGCGGCACCTTTCTCCATCGACCGTTTCCACAACGGTGCGCTGATCGACGAACACGGCGCTGCGGCCGTCGCCCACTAACAGGAGAAATTCCCTATGTTGCATATCTTCTGTCCTCACTGTGGCGAACTGCGCTCCGAAGAGGAATTCCATGCCTCCGGCCAAGCGCATATCCCGCGCCCGCTGGACCCGAATGCCTGCACCGATGAAGAGTGGGGCGACTACATGTTCTTCCGCGATAACCCCCGTGGCCTGCACCACGAACTGTGGATCCATGCCGCCGGTTGCCGCCAGTACTTCAACGCGACCCGCGACACCCTGACCTACGAAATTCTTGAAACCTACAAGATCGGTACCCAGCCGCAATTCACCGCCAAGGCTTCTGGAGAGAAGGTATGAGCCAGATCAATCGCCTGTCCAACGGTGGCCGCATCGACCGTAATAAAGTCCTGACGTTTACCTTCAACGGCCAGAGCTACAAAGGCTTTGAAGGCGACACCCTGGCTGCCGCCTTGCTGGCCAACGGTGTGGATATCATCGGCCGCAGCTTCAAGTACTCGCGCCCGCGCGGCATCTTCGCCGCCGGCGCCGAAGAGCCGAACGCGGTGCTGCAGATCGGTGCCACCGAAGCCACGCAAATCCCTAACGTGCGCGCCACGCAACAGGCGCTGTACCAGGGCCTGGTCGCCACCAGCACCAACGGCTGGCCGAGCGTGAACAACGACATGATGGGCATTCTCGGCAAGGTCGGCGGCAAGCTGATGCCGCCGGGTTTCTACTACAAAACCTTCATGTACCCGCAATCGTTCTGGATGACCTACGAGAAGTACATCCGCAAGGCCGCCGGGCTTGGCCGCTCGCCGACCGAGAACGATCCGGACACCTACGACTACATGAACCGCCATTGCGACGTGCTGATCGTCGGCGCCGGCCCTGCCGGCCTGGCAGCGGCCCTGGCCGCTGCGCGCAGTGGCGCGCGGGTGATCATCGCTGATGAGCAGGAAGAGTTCGGCGGGTCGTTGCTCGATTCGCGCGAAAACCTCGACGGCAAGCCGGCGACCGAATGGGTCGCCAGTGTGATCGCCGAGCTCAAGGCCCTGCCAGACGTGGTGCTGCTGCCTCGCGCTACCGTCAATGGTTACCACGACCATAACTTCCTGACCATCCATGAGCGCCTCACCGATCACCTCGGTGACCGTGCGCCGATTGGCGTGGTGCGCCAGCGTATTCACCGTGTGCGTGCCAAGCGTGTGGTGCTGGCGACCGGCGCGTGTGAGCGTCCACTGGTGTACGGCAACAACGATGTGCCGGGCAATATGCTCGCCGGTGCAGTTTCGACCTACGTGCGCCGTTACGGCGTGGCGCCGGGTAAAAAACTGCTGCTGTCGACCAACAACGATCACGCTTACCGTGTGGCGCTGGATTGGTTCGACGCTGGCCTCACCGTGGTCGCGGTGGCCGATGCACGCCACAACCCACGCGGCGCGCTGGTGGAAGAAGCGCGCGCCAAAGGCATTCGCATCCTCACCGGCAGTGCCGTGATCGAAGCCCGTGGCAGTAAGCATGTGACCGGCGCCCGTGTGGCTGCCATCGACGTCAAAGCACATAAGGTCACCAGCCCCGGCGAGTGGTTGGACTGCGACCTGGTGGCCAGCTCCGGCGGCTATAGCCCGGTGGTGCACTTGGCTTCGCACCTGGGCGGCAAGCCGACCTGGCGTGAAGATATCCTCGGTTTTGTACCGGGCGAAGCGCCGCAGAAACGTGTGTGCGTGGGGGGGATCAACGGTGTCTACGGCTTGGGTGACTCCCTGGCCGATGGCTTTGAAGGCGGCGTGCGCGCGGCCAGCGAGGCTGGGTTTGCTCCGGTGGAAGGTACGCTGCCCAAGGCCCTGACGCGCTTGGAAGAGCCGACCCTGGCCCTGTTCCAGGTGCCTCACGAAAAAGCCACTGCACGGGCGCCCAAGCAATTTGTCGACCTGCAGAACGACGTCACCGCCGCCGCCATCGAACTGGCGACCCGCGAAGGGTTCGAGTCGGTGGAGCACGTCAAGCGCTACACCGCGCTGGGCTTCGGCACCGACCAGGGCAAGCTGGGCAACGTCAACGGCCTGGCCATCGCGGCCCGCTCGCTGAACGTGACCATCCCGCAGATGGGCACCACCATGTTCCGCCCCAACTACACGCCGGTAACCTTCGGCGCGGTAGCGGGCCGGCACTGTGGGCACATCTTCGAGCCGGTGCGCTACACCGCGCTGCAAGCCTGGCACGTGAAAAACGGCGCCGAGTTTGAAGATGTCGGCCAGTGGAAACGCCCGTGGTACTTCCCGCGCAACGGTGAAGACCTGCATGCGGCAGTCAAGCGCGAATGCCTGGCCGTGCGCGACAGCGTCGGCCTGCTGGACGCTTCGACCCTGGGTAAAATCGACATTCAAGGCCCGGATGCCCGCGAGTTCCTCAACCGCATCTACAGCAACGCCTGGACCAAGCTCGACGTGGGCAAGGCGCGCTACGGCCTGATGTGCAAGGAAGACGGCATGGTCTTCGACGACGGCGTGACCGCCTGCCTTGCCGACAACCACTTCCTGATGACCACCACCACGGGCGGCGCCGCCCGCGTGCTGCAGTGGCTGGAAATCTACCAGCAGACCGAGTGGCCGGACCTCAAGGTGTACTTCACCTCGGTCACCGACCACTGGGCGACCATGACCTTGTCCGGGCCCAACAGTCGCAAGCTGTTGAGCGAAGTCACCGATATCGACCTGGACAAGGACGGCTTCCCGTTCATGACCTGGAAAGAAGGTTTGGTGGGCGGCGTGCCGGCGCGGGTGTTCCGTATCTCGTTTACCGGTGAGCTGTCCTATGAAGTCAACGTGCAGGCCGACTACGCCATGGGCGTGCTGGAACAGATTGTCGAGGCTGGCAAACAGTACAACCTGACCCCGTATGGCACCGAGACCATGCACGTACTGCGGGCCGAGAAGGGCTTCATTATCGTCGGCCAGGACACCGACGGCTCGATGACCCCGGACGACCTCAACATGGGCTGGTGTGTGGGCCGCACCAAACCGTTCTCGTGGATCGGCTGGCGCGGGATGAACCGCGAAGACTGCGTGCGTGAAGAGCGCAAGCAACTGGTGGGCCTGAAGCCGATTGACCCGAAAGTGTGGCTGCCTGAGGGCGCGCAGCTGGTGTTCGATCCGAAGCAGAGCATCCCGATGAAGATGGTCGGCCACGTGACCTCCAGCTATGCGCACAACTCCCTCGGCTATTCGTTTGCGATGGCGGTGGTCAAGGGCGGCTTGAAGCGTATGGGCGAGCGGGTGTTCTCACCGCAGGCGGATGGCAGTGTGATCGAAGCGGAGATTGTGTCTTCGGTGTTCTTTGACCCGAAAGGCGAGCGCCAGAACATCTGATAGACCGAGGTGCGGCCTTCGCGAGCAAGCCCGCTCCCACTGGGGAAATGCATTCCGAAATGTGGGAGCGAGCTTGCTCGCGATGGCGGCAGAAGCCGCACAACAGAATTCAAGAAAGGTGCTTTATGACCGCAGCCAATGTGTACCAACAACGCCCCACCACCGGCGCCAAGGCCGAGTCGTCGCTGCACCATGCCGACCTCGCCAGCCTGGTCGGCAAGGGGCGCAAGAACGCCGGCGTGATCGTGCGTGAAAAGAAACTCCTCGGCCACCTGACCCTGCGCGGCGATGGCCACGATGCCGCGTTCGCCGCTGGCGTGCACAAGGCCCTGGGCATCGAACTGCCGGGTGCCCTGAGCGTGATCGTCAAAGGTGAAACCAGCCTGCAATGGCTCGGCCCGGATGAATGGTTGCTGATCGTGCCGAGCGGTGAGGAATTTGCCGCCGAGCAAAACCTGCGCGCGGCCCTGGGGGATTTGCATATCCAGATCGTCAACGTCAGCGGCGGCCAGCAGATCCTCGAACTGAGCGGCCCGAACGTACGCGATGTGCTGATGAAATCCACCAGTTACGACGTGCACCCCGACAACTTCCCGGTGGGCAAGGCCGTGGGCACGGTGTTCGCCAAGTCGCAACTGGTGATCCGCCATACCGCCGAAGACACCTGGGAACTGCTGATTCGTCGCAGCTTCTCGGACTATTGGTGGTTGTGGCTGCAGGACGCCTCGGCCGAATACGGCCTGAGTGTCCAAGCCTGAGCAGATGGGCTGTTGTGGCGAGGGGGGCTTGCCCCCGTTGGAGCGCGCAGCGGTCCCGGTAAGGTCACTGCAGTTTTTCTGAAAGAACCGAGTGGCTGATTTCAGGGCTGCTTCGCAGCCCAACGGGGGCAAGCCCCCTCGCCACAAAGGCCTGAGGATTCAAGTATGAGCCGCGCACCCGATACATGGATTTTGACCGCCGACTGCCCCAGCGTGCTCGGCACGGTGGACGCGGTCACCCGCTATCTGTTTGAGCAGGGCTGCTACGTCACCGAGCACCATTCGTTCGATGACCGCCTCTCCGGGCGCTTTTTTATCCGTGTGGAATTCCGCCAGCCCGACGACTTTGACGAGCAAGGTTTCCGCGATGGCCTGGCCACCCGCGGCGAAGCCTTTGGCATGATCTTCGAGCTGACGGCGCCGAACTACCGGCCAAAAGTGGTGATCATGGTGTCCAAGGCCGATCACTGCCTCAACGATCTGTTGTACCGCCAACGCATCGGCCAATTGTCGATGGACGTGGTCGCAGTGGTGTCCAATCACCCCGATCTCAAGCCATTGGCCGACTGGCACCAGATTCCTTACTACCATTTCCCCCTCGACCCCAATGACAAACCGTCCCAAGAGCGCCAGGTGTGGCAAGTGATTGAAGAGACGGGGGCCGAACTGGTGATCCTTGCGCGCTACATGCAAGTGCTGTCGCCGGAGCTGTGCCGCAAGTTGGATGGCAAGGCGATCAATATCCATCACTCGTTGCTGCCGGGCTTCAAGGGCGCCAAGCCGTATCACCAGGCATACAACAAAGGGGTGAAGTTGGTTGGCGCCACTGCGCATTACATCAATAACGACCTGGACGAAGGCCCGATCATCGCCCAGGGCGTGGAAGTGGTGGATCACAGCCACTATCCCGAGGACCTGATTGCCAAGGGGCGGGATATCGAGGGACTGACATTGGCGCGGGCGGTGGGGTACCACATTGAGCGACGGGTGTTCTTGAACGCCAATAGAACGGTGGTGCTCTGACTGACGCCATCGCAGGCAAGCCAGCTCCCACCGGGTGATATGTGAACCCTGTGGGAGCGGACTTGCCCGCGATGAGGCCCTCACAAACAACGCAAAAACAGCATCTGTAACCCGAGCACTCAAACGCGCTGCCCATCCAAAGGGGCAACGCAGTTCCATAAAAACAACAGCGAGGTGAAAGCATGTCTGGTAATCGTGGTGTCGTGTATCTCGGCAACGGTCAGGTCGAAGTACAGAAAATCGACTATCCCAAAATGCAGGACCCCCGTGGCAGGAAGATTGAACACGGCGTTATCCTGCGCGTGGTCTCCACCAATATCTGCGGCTCCGACCAACACATGGTGCGCGGCCGTACCACCGCCCAGACCGGCCTGGTGCTCGGTCACGAAATCACCGGCGAGGTGATCGAGAAGGGCAGCGACGTCGAGAACCTGAAACTCGGCGACCTGGTGTCTGTGCCGTTCAACGTTGCTTGCGGCCGCTGCCGCTCCTGCAAGGAACAACACACTGGCGTATGCCTGACCGTCAACCCGGCCCGTGCCGGTGGTGCCTACGGCTACGTGGACATGGGCGACTGGACCGGCGGCCAGGCCGAGTACGTGCTGGTGCCCTACGCCGACTTCAACCTGCTGAAACTGCCGGATCGCGACAAGGCCATGGAGAAAATCCGTGACCTGACCTGCCTCTCCGACATCCTGCCCACCGGCTACCACGGCGCGGTCACTGCGGGCGTTGGCCCTGGCAGCACCGTGTACATCGCCGGCGCCGGTCCCGTAGGCCTGGCCGCTGCCGCTTCCGCACGCTTGCTGGGGGCGGCGGTGGTGATCATCGGTGACGTCAACCCGATCCGCCTGGCCCACGCCAAGGCCCAGGGCTTTGAAATCGCCGACCTGTCCACCGACACCCCGCTACACGAGCAAATCGCCGCGCTGCTTGGCGAGCCGGAAGTGGACAGCGCCGTCGACTGCGTGGGCTTTGAAGCCCGCGGCCATGGCCATGACGGCGTCAAGGCCGAAGCCCCGGCCACGGTGCTCAACTCACTGATGGGCGTGGTGCGTGTGGCGGGCAAGATCGGTATTCCCGGCCTGTACGTCACTGAAGATCCAGGGGCGGTGGATGCCGCCGCAAAAATGGGCAGCCTGAGCATTCGTTTCGGTCTGGGCTGGGCCAAGTCTCACAGCTTCCACACCGGCCAGACCCCGGTGATGAAGTACAACCGCCAGTTGATGCAGGCGATCATGTGGGACCGCATCAACATTGCGGAGATCGTGGGTGTGCAGGTGATCAGCCTGGACGACGCGCCGCGTGGTTATGGCGAGTTCGATGCAGGTGTGCCGAAGAAGTTTGTGATTGACCCGCACAAGCTGTTCAGCGCGGCTTAACAGCAACAACCACTCGCCAATGTGGGGGCTGTGGGAGCTGGGCCCCCACATTGGCGATTGGGTGTCTGGGGATCAGCGGATCGCCAGCGCACCCTGGTACACCATCGGGCCGGTAGGCTGCTTGCTCACCGAGCCACCCTTGGTTTCCGAACTGACCATCAATTCCACCGGCTGGCTGATAGTTTCCTGCTGACGTGGGTTGAGGCCGATGATGCCTTTGCCATCCTCCGGCAACAGGCCCAAAGACACCGGCGTGCCGCCTGCAGGCAGGGCCCACAGTTCGAGGCTGCGGTCCGGTTCCGGCGCAGTGGCCGCAATCGGCTGGACTTCCAGGTAATCCTTGTGCGCCATGATTTGCGCCGCCGGCTGTTGGGTGCTGCTGACCAGGGTCGCTGCAGACTTGACGCTGTCCTGGGTATAGAGCGCGCCGCCGATACCGGCAACCACCACCACGCAGACGCCGATGAACAGGCGCGGGCGGGTCCAGAATGAGGGCTTGTGCTCGATCACTGGGGGTTGGGACGCAGTCATAAGGCTCTTCCTGACAAGTTTTGTAGTGTGTTGATTGACCCTGTGGCTGGCGATGGGTTCCTAGTGGCAGTTTGATGGTGTCGGTTTTTGGGGCTTTTCTGAACAAATCTGTGAGCTGGAACAACCGGTGGGATGCTGGGTCAAACGGCTGCTTTAGCTCCTACATTTACGAGGTTGTCTCGATGAAGATTTCACGCGGTTTTGCCCTGTCCTGCCTCCTGACCGTGGCGGCCAGCCCGGTATTTGCAGCAGGCTTCAGCCTGGGTGATGTGGCCAACGCCGTCGCTGGCGCCCAGGGCACCAACAAGGCCGCCGCCGCTGCGCCGAGCGCACAAATCGCAGGTTTGCTGGGAGCGTTGACCAAACAGTTGAATGTCACCCCGGAGCAGGCCGTCGGTGGCACCGGTGCGATGTTGGGCCTGGCTAAGAACCAACTCAGCAGCACTGATTATTCGCAGTTGGGCAAAAGTGTGCCGGGCCTGGATAAGCTGTCGGGTGGCAACGCTTTGGGCAGCCTTGGCGCCTTGAGCGGCATGCTCGGCCAAACCGGTGGCAGCAAGACCAGCGGCCTCGATGGCCTGTTGGGGAACGTCAAGGACACCAACGATCTGAACACTGCGTTCAGCGCCTTGGGCATGGACAGCGGCATGATCGGCCAGTTTGCCCCGGTGATCCTGCAGTACCTGGGTGGCCAGGGTGCCGACAGTTCAGTACTGGGCAAGCTAGCCGGCATCTGGGGGGCGGGGAGCTGAAAAACACCTCGGTGTGAAGTCATCCAGGGAACTGAGCGGTCGGCTCTAACCACTGATCTACACCCGCCTGGAACTCGGCCTTCTCCTCCCCCAGCGAGGGGGCTCCAGACCGGGTGTCGTTCCCTTTAAGGAGATCTTCCAATGAGCGAATCAACAATATCGCGCAATTCATTCCCGGTATTTGGGAAACCCCCGGTCGACTACAGCAAGATGACCAGGGAGGAGTTCGAGAAGGCTGCAGGCATGAAGTTCATGTCTTACGATGAAATGATCAACGGCAATAAGCCTGATTCGGAAACGGGTCGTGTCTCCGGCGGCGCGGACGCCTCCGGGAGCGTTGCCGGTGTGGGTTTTAGTGCCGGTGCCGGGGCATCGATCAAGTTTTAAATGAACCAGCCTGCCAGGTGGCCGTCACGGGCTGCGACGAGTCACCTGATAAGCTCATCAAGGCGCGCATCCTTCTCCAGCCAGAGCTGGTTGACCCAGTTCTGGACGCTCTGGCGAAACGCCGGATCATTCTCGTAATCCCCCTGCCACAACGCCGGATCCAGCTCGCGGGTGCGGATATCAACAATCACCCGGGGCACCGCGCCGCTGATCAAATCCCAGAATCCTGGAATCCTGTCCTGTGGATAGACCACGGTCACGTCGAGGATCGCATCCAACTGCTCGCCCATGGCCGCCAGTACAAATGCCACGCCACCGGCCTTGGGCTTGAGCAGGCGAGTGAACGGTGAGTTCTGCTGGGCCCGCTTGGCTTCGGTAAAGCGCGTGCCTTCCAGGTAGTTGACCACCGTCACCGGCTGGCGCTTGAACAGCTCGCAGGCCTGTTTGGTGATCTTCAGGTCCTGGCCCGCCAGTTCCGGATGCTTGGCCAGGAATGCCTTGGTGTAGCGCTTCATGAACGGGTAATCCAGGGCCCACCAGGCCAGGCCCAGGAACGGCACCCAGATCAGCTCCTTTTTCAGGAAGAATTTGAAAAATGGCGTGCGCCGGTTGAGGGTCTGGATCAGCGCCGGGATATCCACCCAGGATTGATGGTTGCTGATCACCAGGTACGAGGTATCGACCCTCAGCCCGGTATCGCCGCGAATATCCCATTGGGTGGGGATACACAGGGCAAAGATCAGCTTGTCGATCTCGGCCCAGGTCTCGGCAATCCACATCACGGCCCGGGAGGCATAGTCCCGTGACCGCCCGGGCGCCACCAGCTTGAGCAGGGCGAAGACCATCAGCGGGCCGATCAGGATCAGCGTGTTGAGTAACAGCAGCAGTGTGACGAAACAGCCGGTGAGCAGGCGGCGCATAAGGAACTCTTGCAAACGGTTGGACGGGCCATGATAAGCAGCTTGAGTCTAGAGGCCAAATCGCAATTGACCTGACGAATGTTTCACTTTGTGTTGCGTATGCTGGGTAACGATCCAACTTCGGGCTGTGTTTGCAGTCTAGTATTGGCCTACTTACCTTCAAGGAAACCTCCTACGTGAAATCCCTCCTTGCCCTGTTAGCCGTGGTTGCCCTGCCCGTGATGGCCGCCGAGCCGACCCTGTACGGGCGCTACGAATATATCCAGTTGCCGGAAATCGGCGAGACCTTCAAGGCCAAGATGGACACCGGCGCGCTGACCGCCTCGCTGTCGGCCCGCGACATCCAGACCTTCACCCGCGATGGCGAGGACTGGGTGCGGTTCCGTCTCAGTGGCAAGGATGTGAGCAACAAGGTCTATGAACACAAAGTGGCGCGCATCAGCAAGATCAAGAACCGCGCCGACGAAGACGAAGACAAGGAAGACAGCGGCGTGGCCAAGCGCCCGGTGGTGGAGCTGGAAATGTGCCTGGGCAACGTCAAGCGCACGGTGGAGGTCAACCTCACCGACCGCAGCAGCTTCAACTACCCGCTGCTGATCGGCGCCAAGGCGCTGCGCGAGTTCGGCGCTGCGGTGAACCCGGCCCGGCGCTACACCGCCGACAAACCGGACTGCTGATTGACGCCGCACAAGGCATGGGGCACCGTTCACCTTTAGCTCCCAGTGCTCGGACGCCATGCCCCATATCCTGATTGTCGAAGACGAAGCGGCGATAGCCGATACGCTGATTTTTGCCCTGCAGGGCGAAGGCTTCACCACCACCTGGCTGACCCTCGGCCAGGCCGCGCTGGAGCATCAGCGGCAGACCCCGGCAGACATGCTGATCCTCGACATCGGCCTGCCGGACATCAGCGGCTTTGAAACCTGCAAGCAACTGCGCCGCTTCAGCGAAGTGCCGGTGATGTTCCTCAGTGCCCGCGACGGCGAGATCGACCGCGTGGTGGGCCTGGAAATCGGCGCCGACGACTATGTGGTCAAACCCTTCAGCCCACGGGAAGTGGCGGCGCGCGTCAAGGCGATCCTCAAGCGCGTGGCACCGGTGGCAGTGCCGGCCAGCGGCGGGCTGTTCCAGGTAGACCACGAGCGGGTGCAGATCCAGTATCGCGGCCAGTTGCTGGGCCTGACTCGCCATGAATTCCGCCTGCTCAATTGCCTGCTGGAACAGCCCGAACGGGTGTTCAGTCGGGAGCAGTTGCTGGATGCGGTCGGCGTGGCCGCCGATGCCGGCTACGAGCGCAATATCGACAGCCATATCAAAAGCCTGCGCAGCAAGCTGCGGGGCGTGGTTGCCGAGGCCGAGCCGATCCAGACCCATCGCGGCCTGGGCTACAGCTACAGCCCGAGCCACGCCTGATGCGCCTGGGGCTGCGGATTTTCCTGGTGTATGCGCTGTTTATCGGCCTGACCGGCTACTTTGTGCTCAACACCGTCATGAAGGAAATCCGCCCCGGCGTGCGCCAGTCCACTGAAGAAACCCTGGTGGACACCGCCAACCTGCTGGCGGAAATCCTGCGTGACGATGTGAAGAACGGCACCCTTGGCCAAAGCCACTGGCCCACCGTGCTCAAGGCCTACGGCGAGCGCCAGCCGGGGGCAACCATCTGGGGCCTGGCGAAAAACCAGGTCAACCACCGCATCTATGTGACGGACGCCAAGGGTGTCGTGTTGCTGGATTCCAGCGGTACGGCGGTGGGCCAGGACTACTCGAAATGGAACGATGTGTACCTGACCCTGCGCGGTGAGTACGGCGCCCGCTCGACCCGCAGCGATGCCGATGACCCGGCGTCCTCGGTGATGCACGTGGGCGCGCCGATCCGCGATAACGGGCAGATCATTGGCGTGGTCACGGTGGCCAAGCCCAACAGCTCGCTGCAGCCCTATGTCGACCGTACCGAACGCCGCCTGCTGTGGTACGGCGCCGGTCTGGTGGCGCTGGGCTTGCTGTTGGGGGCCCTGTTGTCCTGGTGGTTGAGCGCGGCGCTACGGCGCCTGACCACCTATGCCCAGGCGGTCAGCGAAGGGCGCCGCGCCGAGTTGCCGCATTATCGTGGCGGCGAGTTGGCGCAGTTATCCACCGCTGTGGAGCACATGCGCACGCAACTGGAAGGCAAGGCCTATGTCGAGCGTTATGTGCACACCCTGACCCACGAACTGAAAAGCCCGTTGGCGGCGATTCGCGGCGCGGCGGAACTGTTGCAGGGGGAAATGACAGTCGCCCAGCAGCAGCGGTTCGTCGGTAATATCGCCAGTGAAAGCGCGCGCTTGCAGCAGTTGATCGAACGCCTGCTGAACCTGGCCCAGGTCGAGCAGCGCCAGGGCTTGGAGCAGCAGATTTCGGTACCGTTGGCCGCCTTGGTCGATGAGGTGCTCAAGGCGCAATGCGCGCGGATCGAGCAGGCCGGGTTGCAGGTCGAACGCCTGATCGAAGCCGACGTAAAGCTGTTTGGCGAGCCGTTTCTGCTGCGTCAGGCCCTGGGCAATCTGCTGGAAAATGCCCTGGACTTTACCCCGCCCGGCGGCACGCTGCGTTTCAGCGCCCAGGTGCGGCACCATGCTGTGGATGTGCGCCTGTTCAACCAGGCCGAACCGATCCCCGAATACGCCCTGCCACGCCTGAGCGAGCGTTTCTATTCCCTGCCGCGTCCGGTCAGTGGCCGCAAAAGCACCGGCCTGGGCCTGAACTTTGTCGAAGAAGTGATGAAGCTGCACGGCGGCTCCTTGCAGATCGGCAACGTGCCGGGTGGCGTGGAAGTGGTGCTGCATCTCCACACAGTCTCCACATTGCCCTCATAAATCCCCCACAGGCCGCCGCCAGACTCTCCCCATCAAAACAGGGAGAGACCCATGAACCGCAGCCTGCTATTCAAACTGGGCGCCATCGCGCTGCTGATCCTGCTATTGCTGATTCCGTTGCTGATGATCAACGGCATCATCAACGAGCGCCAGGAACTGCGCGACGGCGTCGTGATGGACATTGCCCGCAGCTCCAGCTACAGCCAGCAGGTCAGCGGGCCATTGATGGTGGTGCCGTTTCGCAAGACCGTGCGTGAGTGGAAGCTCAACGAAAAACTCAACAAACGCTATGAAGTGCTCAGTGAAGAACAGGGCCGCCTGTACTTCCTGCCGGAGCAGTTCGAGCTCGATGGGCAGGTGCAAACCGAACTGCGGGCGCGAGGAATCTACCAGGCGCGGTTGTTCCATGCCGACAACCGCATCAGCGGCCGCTTTGTGCTGCCGGCGCAAATGGGCATCAAGGAGGACTTTGCCGATTACAAGTTTGGCCAGGCATTTTTGGCGGTCGGTATCAGCGATATCCGCGGCATTGAAAACGCCCTGAAACTGGAGCTGGGCAGCCAGCGCCTGGAGTTTGCCCCGGGCACCCAAGTGAGCTTTCTCGGCGCTGGCGTACACGTGATGTTGCCGACCCAGGACAGTAAGAACCCCGCGCCGCTGGATTTTGCCTTCGACCTGCGCCTGCAGGGTACCGAGCAACTACAGGTACTGCCGGTGGGCAAGACCAGCAAGGTCAAGCTGGCCTCCAACTGGCCCCATCCGAGCTTTGTCGGCAACTTCCTGCCGGCGCAGCGTGAGATCAACGACCAAGGCTTCAGCGCCAACTGGCAGACCTCGTTCTTCTCCACCAACCTTGAGGAATCGTTGTACGGCTGTGTGGTTGGCAGTCGCTGCGAGGACTTCAACGAACGCAGCTTTGGCGTGAACTTTATCGACCCGGTGGACCAGTACCTCAAGAGCGACCGCGCGATCAAATATGCGCTGCTGTTCATCGCCCTGACGTTCGCCGGTTTCTTCCTGTTTGAAGTGCTCAAGAGCCTGGCGGTGCACCCGATCCAGTATGCGTTGGTGGGGGTGGCCCTGGCGTTTTTCTACTTGCTGTTGCTGTCGTTGTCCGAGCATATCGGCTTTGCCCTGGCGTACCTGATCTCGGCCAGTGCCTGTGTGTTGTTGATCGGTTTTTACGTGTGCCATGTGCTGCGCAGCGTGGCCCATGGGCTGGGGTTTTCGACGGGGTTGGCGGCACTGTATGGCTTGCTGTACGGGTTGTTGAGTGCCGAGGACTACGCGCTGTTGATGGGCTCGCTGTTGCTGTTCGGGCTGCTGGGTACGGTGATGGTGCTGACACGCAAACTGGACTGGTATGGGGTGGGCAAGCGTAAGGCGGCCGAGTTGGAGGTGATGCAATGATCGGGCTACGGGAGGATCAGCGGGAGAAGGCACAACTGGTGGGGAAAATTAACGCGCTGTTTCCGGAGTGGCGCGACACCTTTGTGGCTAATGGCCTTGTTGTGGCGAGGAGGCTTGCCCCCTCGCCACAACAAGCCTCGCTCGCCACCCATAACGGGTTGCTACAGGAATCAGGCCGGCGGCTGGGTCGCCAACATTGACGGCCGCTGACTGACCTCGGCGTACCAGGCGGCCAGTTTGGGATTGCTTGAACGCCACTGCAGGTCGGGGTGGCGGAAGTCCACATACGCCAGGGCGCAGGCGACGCTGATCGCGGCGATGTCGAAATGGCTGGCCAGTTCAGCGATAGCGTCCTGTTCCAATTCGGCCAGGGCGCGGCGGATTTTGTTGCGCTGCTCCTGCAGCCAGCTATCCCAGTGTTTGTCGGCCGGGCGCATGGCGGTTTCATAGCGTACCAATACGGCCGCGTCCATGATCCCGTCGGCCATCGAGGCCAGGGTCAGGCGGCGCCAGCGGGCCGAACCGTCCCGGGGGATCAGCGGGTTGCCGACATGCTGGTGGTCGAAGTAGTCGAGGATCACCCGGCTGTCGTGCAACACATTGCCATCGGCCAGGCGCAGGGCCGGGATCTTGCCCAGCGGGTTGCCCTCGTTCAACGCGGTGATCGGGTTGACCGGCGTGACCAGCACAGTCTCCAGGACAACGCGGTCTTGCTGGCCGGTTTCGTGGAGCAGCACCAGGACTTTGCGGACAAACGGCGAGGCAGGGTTGTGGAACAAGGTCATGCTGGGCGCGAACATGGGCAATCCTCGGAAAGGGTCGGCCATAGACTAGACAGTTGCGAGGTGACTGGCGAGGGGGATCTTGGTTGTTTTTGCGGGCCTCATCGCAGGCAAGCCAGCTTGTATGGTTAGACTTGTAGGGGTGGTGGGACTAAAAGCCAGCATCTGACTCTAGCCAGTACAGACCGTGGGAGACTTCGTCCCACCCCTTCACCAAAGCGCCGATAAG
>NZ_JAEKDC010000037.1:0-28345 GCF_016405645.1 Pseudomonas sp. MF5691 | reverse complement strand
AGCCATCGAGCCACGCATCCGGTTGGTCCAGGGCCAGGGCACTGACCCCGGCCGGGATCGGCAAGCGCGCCAGCAACGGTGCCTGGGTCAGCAGCAGGGCCAGGCCGCTGTCTTGCATCATGTAGGCCAGGCGTTCCTCGGGGTACGCCGGGTCCAGTGGCACATAGGCGCCACCGGCCTTGAGAATCGCCAGCAGCCCGACCACCAGGTCAACGCTGCGTTGCACCGCAATTCCCACCAGTACATCAGGGCCGACACCGGCCGCGATCAGGCGATGGGCCAGGCGGTTGGCCTGCTGGTTGAGTCGGGCAAAGGTCAATGACTGGGTGTCGAAGACCAATGCTACGGCATCCGGGGTGCGGGCGGCCTGGGCTTCGATCAGGTGGTGGATGGCGCTGTCGCGAGGGTAGTCGGCAGTGCTGGCGTTCCAGGTTTGCAACGCCAGGCGCTGTTCAGTGGCGTTGAGCATCGGCAGTTGACCGATGCGCTGCCGTGGATCATCGACCATGCCCTGCAACAATCTCTGCCAATGCCGCGCCATGCGTTCGACGGTCGAGGCGTCAAAGATATCGGTGGCATAGGTGAGGACCGCCGACAGGCCATCAGGGCCGTCGAAGGTATTGAGGGTCAGGTCAAACGGCGCACTGAGGTTCTCCGAGTCGACTGGCGTGCACAGCAATCCGCCCAGGGGTTGGCCATCGGCAAACCGGCCAGTTTCCATCTGATGGTTGAACATCACCTGGAACAGCGGCGTGTGCAGGCTGTTGCGCTCGGGCTGCAGCGCCTCCACCAACTGCTCGAACGGCAGGTCTTGCCAGGTCTGGGCCTCGTGGGCCGCCGCCTTGACCGTCTGCACAAAGTCCGCAAAGGGCTGCTGGCTGTCGAGCGTGGCCTGCATCACCTGGGTATTGACGAAAAAGCCGATGACCCGCTCGGTCTCGGCCCGGTTGCGGTTGGCGGTGGGTACGCCGACGCGAATGTCAGACTGGCCGCTGTAGCGGTGCAACAGCACCTGGAACGACGCCAGCAACAACATGAACGGGCTCACCCCTTGCTGCTGCGCCAGGCCCTTGAGGCCGTCGCTCAAGGCACGATCCAACGCCAGCGGCAGCGTCGCCCCACGCTGGTCCGGTGGCCCCAGGCGTGGGCGATCCACCGGTAGTTCAAGCAAGACGTGCTCGCTGCCCAATTTACCGCGCCAGTAATCCAGTTGCCGGCGCCCTTCCCCGGCCTCCAGCCATTGCCGTTGCCAGGCGGCATAGTCAGCGTATTGAATGATCGGTGCCGGCAACGCGCAAGGCGTGCCCGTGACCTGGGCAATGTACAGCGCCAGCAGCTCATCGATCATGATCTGCATCGACCAGCCATCGGTGATGATGTGGTGCAACGTCAGTACCAACACGTGCTCATCGTCCGCCAGACGCAACACTGCGGCGCGCAGCAGCAGATCGTGTTCCAGATCGAACGGCTGGCTGCTCTGCACCTGGACAAACGCCTTGATTACGGACTCGGGATCGCCTGCCGGGGCAGCCTGCACCGCAAGCTCCACGGCTTCGATGGGCCGCATGATGCATCGCACCTGCTCGCCTTGCTGCACAAATCCGGCGCGCAGCCCTTCATGGCGCGCCAGCACCTGCGACAGGCTGCGTTGCAGCGCCTCGACATCCAGCTCCCCCTTCAAATGCAGCGCCGTACAGATGTTGTAGGCACTGCCCGTTGGGTCGAACTGCCAGAGAAACCATTGCCGCTGCTGGGCATACGACAGTTGCTGGGGCCCGGCTTCGCTAGCCGGCACAATCGGGAAACGCGCGACGTTGACGCCCTGCTGCTCCAGCTTGCGGAACAGTTGCGCACGCTTGGGTGCGCTCAAGTCCTTGATGCGCGCCACCAGTTCTGCGGTTTTGGCCCCGCCTTGCTTAAGCATTGGTTTCCTCCAGGTTTTCCTGCTCCAGCTCATCAAGGGCATCGAAGATCAGGTCAAAGTCATCATCCAGGCCATCGTCCCGGGTCGCATCGACCAGCGATTGGGCCAAGGCCCCGAGGCTGTCCTGCGCGTAAAAGTCCTTCACGGCCACGTCTACCCCAAGCACTGCCCGCACACGGGACAGCATCACCACCACTTGCAGGGAGTGCCCGCCCAGGTCGAAGAAGTTGTCGCCAAGCCCCACGCGCTCGACCTTGAGCACCTCTTGCCAGATCCCGGCCAGTTGCTGCTCAAGTTCCGAAACCGGCGCCACATAGGCTTTTTGCGTCTGGCTGACATCCGGTGCCGGCAAGGCCTTGCGGTCCAGTTTGCCGTTGGGGGTCAAGGGCATCTGCGCGACGAATACCAGGTGCGCAGGGATCATGTAGTCGGCCAGATGCTGCTTGAGCCCGGCCTTGATCGACTCGCGCAACGCCGTATGTTGCTCGGTGCTGTCCGTCGATTCGGCGAGCACTACGTAACCCACCAGTTGCGGGCCGCTGGGTCCATCGAGGGCCACCACGGCCGCTTCGCGCACAGCATCCTGGGCCTGGATGCGCGCTTCGATTTCCCCCAGTTCGATCCGGTAGCCGCGAATTTTCACCTGGTGGTCCAAGCGCCCGAGGTATTCGATCACCCCTTCGGCGCGATAGCGCGCCAGGTCGCCGGTGCGGTACAAGCGCTGGCCGGGCGCACCGAACGGGTCGGGCAGGAAACGTTCGGCAGTCAGGCCTGGGCGCTGGAAGTAGCCGCGCGCCAGGCCATCACCGCCGATCAACAGCTCACCGGGCACGCCGACCGGGGCCAAGGCACCGTCCTGGCTGACGATGTACAGGCCGGTGTTGTCGATCGGCCGCCCCAGCCATGGCTGGCCGTCGAGACGATGGGCGGCTGACCAAATGGTGGTTTCGGTTGGCCCATAGAGGTTCCATACCGCTCCACCGAGGGCGAGCATGCGTGCCGCCAGTTCATCGGCCAGGGCTTCGCCACCGCAGAGCAAGGTGCAGCCCTGCAACGCCGCCACCTGCGGGCTGTCGAGCAACATGCGCCAGGTCGAGGGCGTGGCTTGCAGGGTGTTGACACGCTGGGTAGCCACGGTGGCGAGGATCGCGTCCGGGTCGAGGGTGGTGTCTTTGTCCACCAACACCGCACAGGCGCCAACGGTCAGCGGCAGGTAAATCTCCAGACCGAAGATATCGAACGAGAAGGTGGTCAGAGACAGGATCCGCTCTCCCACCGCAAGCCCCGGCTGGCGGGCCATGCTCGCAATGAAGTTGCCCAGGGCGCCATGGGGCACCATTACCCCTTTGGGCTTGCCGGTTGAACCGGAGGTGTAGATTGCATAGGCGAGGTTGCCCGGTCCGGCCGATGGCTGCGGGTTGTGGCTCGGATAGCCCGCGAACCAGCCCGCCTCACCGTCCAGCACCAGCGCCTCAACACCGCCTGGAATTGGCAGCGCCCCCAGCAGCGGCGCCTGGGTAATCAGCAACCTCAGGCCGCTGTCTTGCATCATGTACGCCAGGCGATCAGCCGGGTATGCCGGGTCCAGCGGCACATAGGCGCCACCGGCCTTGAGGATCGCCAGCAGGCTGATGATCATCGGCAAGCCGCGCTCCACCGCGATCCCCACCAGACGTTCCGGCCCGACACCTTCGGCCAGCAACCGATGCGCCAGTTGGTTGGCCTGTTCGTTGAGCTCGCGATAGGTCAGCGACTGCTGGCCGAACACCAGGGCGACGGCATCGGGAGCGCGCTCAGCCTGGGCCTCGAACAGTTGGTGGATGCATTGCCCGCGCGGGTAATCGACCGCCGCCGGGTTCCATTGCGCGACCATCTGTTGTTGCCGCGCAGCGCCTTGCATCGACAAATCACCCAGCGCCAGCTCGGGCTGATCGAGCATACCCAGCAGCACGTGGCTGAAATGCCCGCTGAGCTCGCTGATGGTGTCGGCGCTAAAGTGCCCATGGCTATAGCGGTAATGCACACTCAGGGTCTGCCCCAGACTGACCGACAGGCTCAACGGATAATGGGTCTGCTCATGACTCTGCACTTCGCCGAACACCAAGCCTTGCGGCGCGCCGCGCTTGAGGGTTTCGGCCACCGGGTAGTTTTCAAATACCAGCAGGCTGTCGAACAGTGCGTCACCGCTCTGCCCGGCCCAACGCTGGATATCGAACAACGGCGTGTGCTCATGCTCGCGCAAGGCCAGGTTTTGCCCCTGCACGACCTGTAACCATTGGCTGACGGTTTGCTCGGCGCGCGGGCTGGCAACCACCGGCAAGGTATTGATGAACAGCCCAACCTGCTGCTCGATACCCGGCAAGTCAGCCGGGCGACCGGCGACCGTGGCACCAAACGCCACGCAGTCCTGCCCAGTGTAGCGCTGCAACAGCAACAGCCACGCGGCCTGCACCAAGGTGTTGGAGGTGACTTTTTGCTGGCGGGCAAACTCGCTCAGGCGGCGGGTTTGCTCCCCATCCAACATCAAGTGATGGTCGCCGTGACCGGCGGCGGCCTGCCCCTGGCCACTGACCGTCTGTGCCAGCAGGGTCGGCTCCTCCAGTGCCGTCAGGTTGGCGCTCCAGAATTGTTCACTGGCCTGTTGATCCTGGCGTTGCAGCCAGGCGATGTAATCGCGATAGCGCCCAACGGACGGCCCCGGCGCCTGGCCGTCATAACGCTGCAGCACCTCACCCAGGAGTTGGGAATTGCTCCAGCCGTCCATCAGGATGTGATGGTTGGTGTAAAGCAGTTCGCAACGACGGTCATCCAGGCGCACCAGTACCAGGCGTAATAGCCCAGGCCGGTTCAAGTCAAAACCCTGGGCCAGTTCGGCAGCAGCCAGCGCTTGCAGCGCAACTGATTGATCGTCGCGCGCGCGCCAGTCGAGCACGGTAAAGGGCACATCAAGCTGCTTGTGCACCACCTGCATCGGCTGCGGCAAACCGCCCTGCCAGGCAAAGGCCGTGCGCAGAATGGCGTGCCCATCGACCACCGCCTGCCACGCTGCGCGAAAGCGTTCTGGGTCCAGGCCGTCCACCGATACTTGCATCTGATTGACGTAATCGCCGCCGCTTTGCTCCAGCAAGCTGTGGAACAACATGCCTTGCTGCATGGCCGAGAGCGGGTAGATGTCTTCGATGGCTTCAGGCGCGCCGGCAAGCACATCCACGTGGGCCTGTGTCAACGCCGCCAGCGGGAAGTCCGACGGTGTCACGCCGTGATGACCGGTTGTGGTGCAGTGCTCAATCACAGCCTTGAGCTCTACAGCCAGGGCGTCGGCCAGTAGCTGGATGGTCGCTGCGTCGAACATCTGCTGGCTGAACGTCCAGCCCAGGCACAATTGGCCTTCAAATACCTGGCCGTTGAGGGTCAACCAGTTACCCAGTGGTGCGTCCGGATGCTGCTCAACCCCGGCATGCTCGCCACTGGGCAAAAACAACGCCGTTTGCTCGCCTTCAACGGTGCTGTCGAATTGGCCCAGATAGTTGAAGGTGATACGCGGCGCCGGCAGTGCCGCCAGGGTTTGCTGCACGGCAGCGTCACCCAGGTAACGCAAGACGCCAAAGCCTGCGCCCCGGTTGGGAATGGCGCGCAGTTGTTCCTTGACCTGCTTGATTGAATCTCCCAGCGCCTCGGCAGGCGCCAGACGCACCGGGAACAGGCTGGTGAACCAACCCACGGTGCGGGTCAGGTCCTGGTTGTCGAACAGCTCTTCACGGCCATGGCCTTCGAGCTGGATCAGCACCTCGCTGCGTCCCGTCCAGCGCGTGATGACTCGCGCCAGCGCGGTCAGCAGCAGATCGTTGACCTGGGTGCGGTAGGCCGCTGGCGCATCCTGCAACAGGCGCCGGGTCAGCTCGGCATTCAGGCGTGTATCAAGCGTGACGCCGTCGCGACTGCGCAAGCTGGCATCCGGCTTGGCGCCCGGCAGATGGTTGTCGGTTGCGCCCAGTGATTGCCAAAACGAAATCTCGGCTTGCAGCGCGGGACTGCGGGCAAGACCTTGCAGTTGCTCGGCCCAGGTTTTGAATGCGGTGGTCTTGGCCGGTAAGCCCAGGGCGGGCTGACGGTAAGCGTCCTGCAGATCTTGCAAGAGGATGCGCCATGACACGCCGTCGACTACCAGGTGGTGAATCGCCACCAGTAAGCGCTGGCTGCCATCGGCACGCTCAAACAACACCGCGCGCAGCAGCGGGCCTTGTTGCAGGTCCAGGCTGGCCTGGGCCTGATCGGCCACCGCCTGGAGCTGGGCTTCATCGTTGACCCGATGCTGCCACAGCAGCTCAGGGTTCGACGCCTCGCCATGGCTGGCGACCCACTGCTCGCCGTCGCGGTAGAAATTCAGGCGCAAGGCATCGTGATGGGCGACCAGCGCCTGCAAGGCCTGGGCGAGTCGTGCGCCGTCCAGGGGTTGCTGGGGCGCAAGCAGCACGGATTGGTTCCAGTGATGGCGCTGGGGAACATCCTCCTCGAAGAACGCCTGCTGCACCGCCAGCAACGGCATGACGCCGGCCACCGGCCCTTGGTCGATGGTCGGCACGCCTTCACCGCTGCGCGTTACGCTGGCCAAACCTTGAATCGTTTGCTGCTCGAACAACGCTTTGGCAGTGAAATGCAGCCCCGCCTGACGGGCGCGGCTGACCACCTGCATCGACAGGATCGAATCGCCTCCCAGCTCGAAGAAGTTGTCGTTCAAACCCACGCGCGGCAGGTTCAACACTGTTTGCCAGATATCGGCCAGTTGCTGTTGCAGTGCCGTGACCGGTGCCACGTAGTCCTGTTGCAACAGGCTGGCGTCCGGTGCCGGCAGGGCCTTGCGGTCGAGTTTGCCGTTGGAGGTCAGTGGCAAGTGGTCGAGCACCATCCAATGGGTCGGCACCATGTAGTCCGGCATGCTCGCCTTGAGACTGGCCTTGAGGCGCTCGCACAACGAGCGCTCGGCCTTCGCCGGTACGATATAGGCCACCAGTTGCTGGGTGCTTGCGCCTTGATGGGCCAGGACCACCGCGTCACGCACACCGGATTGTTGCAACAGGCGCGATTCGATTTCGCCCAGCTCGATGCGAAAACCACGGATCTTCACCTGATGGTCGATCCGCCCGCAGTAATGCACCACGCCCGCCGCGTCGCGGCGCGCAAGATCGCCAGTGCGATACACGCGGCTGCCGGCCACGGCGGCTAAAGGATCGGGAATAAAACGCTCGGCGGTCAGTGCCGGACGCTGGTGATAACCCTGGGCCAAACCTTCACAGGCGGCGAGACACAACTCACCCACCACGTCATCGGGCACCGGGTTGGCGTCGCGGTCGAGCACATACAGCGCTCGCCCCGGTAAGGCACGACCAATCGGTACGCCATTGGCTTCATCGATATCCTCGAGCTGGCACAAGTGGGTGCTGGACACTACCGTGGCTTCGGTCGGGCCGTAGGTATTGAGCAAGCGCACGCCGCCAAGGCCTGCGGCGTGCCAGAGCTTGAGCCCCTCCACCGACATCGCCTCACCCCCCACGTGCACCTGGCGCAGTCGTCCGCGACTGCGCTGCGGGTCCGCCGCCCAGTCCTGGGCCAGCAGGAACCAATAGGCTGCCGGCAAATCGGCCAAGGTCACGCCGTGTTCGATGATCTGCTCGTACAAGGTCGCCGTGTCCCAGGTTTCATCGCCGCGCAGCACCAGGCAGGCGCCTTCGCACAGCGGCGGGAAGCACTGTTCGACAAAACCGTCGAAGCTGAATGTTGCAAATTGCAGTACCCGTTCCTGGGGCGTGAGTTGTGAGTACTCGGCGGCTATCGTGCAGAATTCGCGCAGCGCGCCATGGGCGATGGACACGCCCTTGGGCTGCCCGGTGGAACCGGAGGTGTAGATCACATAGGCCAGATGCTCGGCCTGCGCCAGGTTGGCCAGGTTGGTGCGTGGGTAGTCGCGCTCCGAACCGTCGAGCAGCAGGCACGGCACGCGTGCATCGGCCAGGACGTCGTCGAGTACGCCGGGTTGGCGCAGCAGCAGGTCCATTGCGCTGTCATCAATCATGTAGGCCAGGCGCTGGGCTGGGTAATCGGGGTCCAGTGGCACGTAGGCGGCGCCTGCCTTGAGGATCGCCAACAGGCTGGCAATCATCGCCCCACCGCGACGCACCGCCAGCCCGACGCGCTGGCCGGGCATTACGCCCTGCTCACGCAAGCGATGGGCCAGGCAGTTGGCGCGCTGGTTGAGCTCGGCATAGGTCCAGCGCTCGTCACCGCTGATCAAGGCCAGGGCATCCGGGGTCGCTGCCGCGCGGCGTTCGATACGCTGGTGCGCCAGCAGCGGGTCGAGTGCCGGCTGTACTGCGGTTTGCTCCAGGGTTGGCTCGCGCAGGCTCAGGTTGCCCAGTGCTTGCTGGTTATCCTCAACAAACTGCGCAAGCAGTTGCAGCAGGCTTGTGCCGATAACACGTATCTGCTGCGGGCTGAAATCGGCCCGGGCGTAGCTGAAGTCCAGGCTCAGGGTTTCACCCAACTCGATGCCCAGGGTCAGCGGATAGCTGGTCTGTTCATGGTTGTGCAGCCCGCTGAAGCTCAAGCCGGCCGGCGCACCGGCTTGCAGCGCCTGGGACACCGGATAGTTTTCAAACACCAGTAAGGTGTCGAACAGCGCACTACCAGGCTGCCCGGCCCAGCGTTGAATGTCGTACAGCGGTGTGTGCTCATGCTCACGCAGGAGCACACTGTGCGCCTGCACGTGCTGCAGCCAGTTGGCGACGCTATGGGTAGCATCCGGGCTGCAAATGATCGGCAAGGTATTGATAAACAACCCGACCTGCTGCTCGATCCCGGCTAAATGAGCCGGACGCCCGGCCACTGTGGCGCCAAAGGCCACGCTCGACTGGCCGCAATAACGTTGCAGCAAAGCCGCCCATGCCGCTTGCAACAGGGTATTGAAGGTGACCTTGTTGTGCCGGGCAAACTCACCCAGGCGCGCGGTGGTGGTTGCGTCCAGCAGTACGTGGTGACTGGCATGGCCACTGCCCTCGCGCGGCGCCGGCAAGGCGTTGCCAAGCAAGGTCGGCGCGGGCAGCGCTTGCAGTTGCACGCGCCAGAATTGCTCGCTGGCGTCGGCGTCCTGCGCCAGCAGCCAGCCCACATAGTCGGCATAACGCCCGGTGGCCGGTGGCGGCACTTGTCCGGCGTACCGCTGCAAGACCTCCCCCAGCAGTTGGGCATTGCTCCAGCCATCCATCAGGATGTGGTGGCTGGTGTAGATCAGCTCATAACGCCGGGCCGCCAGCGGTACTAGCACCAGGCGCAACAACGGCGCCTGATGCAGGTCGAAGCCTTGTTCGCGCTGTTCAAGGGCCAAACGATCGAGGTCGTCAGGAGCGCTCTCCAGCACTGTCAGCGGCAATTGCACCGAGCGCTGGATCGCTTGCATCGCCTGCGCCTGGCCTTCCCAGATACATCGTGCGCGCAGCACTTCATGGCGCTCCAGCACCGCCTCCCAGCACTGGGCAAACCGCGCCACGTCCAGGCCTTCAATGGTCAGGCGCAGTTGATTGATATAGGCGCCGGGCTCGGCATCGTAGGCGCTGTGGAACAGCATGCCCTGCTGCATCGGCGACAGCGGATAGAGGTCCTCGATCTGCGCCAATGGCAGGCCCAGGCCTTCCAGTTGTGCCTGGTCGAGGCTGACCAGCGGGAAGTCCGAAGGCGTCGCGCCGCCCTGTTGTGGATCGAGGCAGTGTTCAATCAGTTCGTGCAAGGTGCGCGCGCAGCTGTCCACCAGGGCCTGGATGGTGTCCCGACGAAAGACTTCGCCACTGAAGCTCCAGTCCAGTTCCAGTTCACCGGCGTAGACCCGCCCTTCCACACTCAGCCAGTTAGCCAAGGGTGCGCCCAGGCTCTGGGCCTGGCCGCCGCCTTCGCTGGCCGGTACGAACAACGCATCCTCACCAAATTGCTGGTCGAACTGCCCCAGGTAATTAAAGGTAATCCTTGGCTGGGCCAAGACCGCCAGTTCATTGGCCGCCGCGCCGTAGCGCAACACACCATAGCCTATGCCCTTGTTGGGCACCTGGCGCAACTGTTCCTTGATCGCCTTGAGGGTGGCACCCAGCTCGACGCTTGGCGTCAGGCGCAACGGGTAGAGGCTGGTGAACCAGCCCACGGTGCGAGTCAGGTCGATGTCATCGAACAGCTCTTCACGACCGTGGCCTTCCAGCTGGATCAGCGCCGAAGGGTGTCCGGTCCATTGACAAATCGTGCGCGCCAGGGCCGCCAGCAACAGGTCGTTGACCTGAGTACGGTACGCCGCTGGCGCCTGTTGCAGCAGTTGACGGGTTTGCTCGCGGTCCAGGCGCCAGCGGATATGTTCAGCCACTGCCTGGGTTTGCCGGCCCTGCGGGTTATCCCGGGGCAAGTCGTTTGCCACGCCCTGCAATTGTTCGCGCCAGTACGCCAACTCAGCCAGCAGCGCCGGGCTGCGGCTGTAGTCGTCCAAGCGTACTGCCCACTGCTGGTAGGCGCTGGTCTTGTGCGCCGTGGTCAGCGGTTGGCCGGCCACGCCTTGGCCGTAGCCGCGCTGCAAGTCTTCCAGCAACACACGCCAGGACACCCCATCCACCACGAGGTGATGCAGCACCAGCAACAGGCGCTGGCTGCCGTCGGCCATGTCCACGAGCAAGGCCCGCATCAACGGGCCGTGCTCCAGGTCCAGGCTGGCCTGGGCGAGATCACAGTGCTCACGCAATTCCTCGACGCTGGCGGCCTGGCGCTGCCACAACTCCACAGTTGCCGACGGGGCATGAGTCTGTTCCCAGCCCTCCCCGCGCTCGACAAAGCGCAGACGCAAGGCATCGTGTTGCGCCACCAGCGCCTGCAACGCGCCAGCCAGTGCTGTGACGTCTACCGGCTGACGCGGAGTCAGCAGCAGCGACTGGTTCCAGTGCTGGCGTGTGGGAATATCCTCGGCAAAGAACCATTGCTGCACCGGGGTCAACAGCACCGGCCCCTGGACCGGGCCTTGCTCGATGGCCAGCGCCGACACTTCACGCGCGGCAGCGGCCAGGCTGCGTAGGGTCTGGTGACGGAACAGGTCGCTGGGCGCCAGTTGCAAACCGGCCTGGCGGGCACGGCTGACCACCTGGATCGACACGATGGAGTCGCCGCCCAGTTCGAAAAAGTTGTCATCCAGGCCAATCTGCGACTGCCCAAGAATGTCTTGCCAGATCCCGGCAAGCAGCAGTTGCCGTGGATCCTGCGGCGCACTGAACGCCTGCACCTTGGCCTCACCGGCCCGCGGCAGCGCCTTGCGGTCCAACTTGCCATTGGGGGTCGAGGGAAACTGTGCCAAGGCCATGGTCACCGTTGGCAGCATGTATTCAGGCAAAGTTTCGGCCAGGTACGCGTGCAACGTTTGCGTGAATACCTCGTGATCCTGGGGCATTGCTGTCGGCACCACGTAAGCCACCAGCAAGCGTCCATCCTGGGCGATCACCAGCGCTTCCTTGATTTGCGGGTGACTGAGCAGGCGCGCTTCGATCTCCCCCAGCTCAATCCGCAGGCCACGGATCTTCACTTGATGGTCGATCCGCCCGACGTACTCGATCACGCCATCGGCGCGATAGCGGGTCAGGTCGCCAGTGCGGTACAGCCGTTCGCCAGTACTGGAGAACGGGTTGGGTACGTATTTTTCGGCAGTCATCGCGGCCCGGCCCAGATAGCCCCGGGTGAGCCCGGCGCCGGCCAGGTGCAGCTCGGCAGCCACCCCGGTAGGCACCGGTTGCAGGTCGGCATCGAGGATATAACCCTGGGTGTTGCTCAACGGCCGGCCAATGGACGGCTGGCCCAAGGCTTCGCGAGGGGTCCAGGTGGAATAGGTGGTGTCTTCGGACGGGCCGTACAGATCAAAGACCTGTTTGATCGACGGTTGCTGATAGAGGCGGTCCACCAGGGATTGCTTGAGCGGCTCGCCGGCCAGGTTGATGATGCGCACACTCTCAGGGATCTGCCCGGCACGCTGCAAGGCATTGATGGCCGAGGGTACGGTGTTGATCAGACGCACCTGGTCACGGGCCGGCAGCTCGGGCAGTTCCAGGGCATTGCGGGCAAGAATCAGCGAGCCGCCGTTGGCCAGGGTGACGAAAATCTCCCACACCGAGAGGTCGAAACACACCGAAGTGGAAGCCAGCACACCCTGGATATCTTCGCGACTGTAGACCTGCTGCGACCAGTGGATCAGTGCCAGTACGTTGCCATGGGCAATGGCTACGCCCTTGGGCTTGCCGGTGGAGCCGGAGGTGTAGATCACGTAGGCCAGGTTGTTGGGCGCAACCTGGGTGACCGGTGCGCTCAACGGGTAGCCAGCCAGTTGATCCATCTGCAACACCTGGGCCTGGGTCTGAGGCAAGTCGGCGAGCAGCTCGGCCTCGGTCAGCAGCACCTGAGCGCGACTGTCTTGCAGCATGTAGGCGACGCGGTCAGCCGGGTAATCCGGGTCCAGCGGCACATAGGCGCCGCCGGCCTTGAGCACGCCAAGCAAGGCAACGATCAAGGCGTCGGTGCGCTGCATGGCCACGCCAACGCGCACTTCGGGGCCAACGCCCAGCTCGATCAGCTTGTGCGCCAGTTGATTGGCCTGGCCGTCCAATTGGCGATAACTCAGGGTCTTGCTGCCAAAGGTCAGGGCCAGAGCGTCGGGCTGGCGCTCCACCTGCTCGGCGATCAGTCGATGGATGCTGCGCGCTTGCGGGTACTCAGAGGCGGTGGCGTTCCAGCCATGAATTTGCTGCTGATAGTCGCTGGCGTCGAACATCGGCAACTCAGCCACGCGCTGCTGTACGTTGTCGATCATGCCGCCGAGCAAGTGGCTCCAGTGGCGGGCCATACGCTCGATGGTGGCGGGCGTGAACAGGTCGGTGGCGAAGGTCAATGCAGCGCGCAGGGTGCCGCCCTTTTCCCAGGTGTCGAGGCTGAGGTCGAACTGAGTGGTGCGGCTCTGCCACTCGACCAGGCTCAGGGAGAGTCCGGATTCCAGCACCAGCGCTTCTAGGTCTGCCACTTGTGGCTGGTGGTTGTAGAGCACCTGGAACAGTGGCGTGTGGCTCAGGCTGCGCTCCGGCTTGAGCGCCTCGACCAGGCGCTCGAACGGCAGGTCCTGGTGGGCCTGGGCGCCATTGACCACATCCTTGAGCCCCTGCAACAGGTCGCTGACCCGCGCCTGCCCATCAACGTGGGCAGCCATGACTTGAGTGTTGACGAACAGCCCGATCAGGCCCTCGGTTTCACCGCGATGCCGGTTGGCAATCGGCACGCCTACCCGAAGGTCAGTCTGGCCGGTGTAGCGAAACAGCAGGATCTTGAACGCTGCCAGCAGCACGGTGAACAACGATACGTTCTGCTGGCGAGCCAACAACCGCGCACCATCGGCCAAGGCTGCCGGCAAGGCGAACTCATAGCGCTGGCCCTGATGGCTGGCCACGGCTGGGCGTGCAAAGTCCGTTGGCAACTCCAGCACCGGGTGTTCATCGCCCAACTGTTCGCGCCAGTAATCCAGCTGCCGCGCCTGCTCCCCCGCTTCCAGCCAGCGGCGCTGCCACAAGGCGTAGTCGCTGTACTGGATCGGCAGGTCTGGCAGTTGTGGCGACTGGTTGCGTTCAAAGGCGTCATAGCATCGGATGAACTCGTCGATCAGCACGTTCATCGACCAGCCGTCCGAGACGATGTGATGCAGGGTCAGCAGCAACACATGCTCTTGCTCGGCGAGTTTGAGCAATTGCACGCGCAACAAGGGGCCATTGGCCAGGTCGAAGGGCTGCAGCGATTGCGCGGTGGCGGCAGCCATCACCGCCTGTTCACGCTCAACCGGCGGCAAGTTGCCAAGATCCAGTGGTTCAATCGCTAACGCAGGCTGGCAGGGCACTTGCACCAGGCGCTCATCGGCCTGGCGCTGGAACACTGTGCGCAGGGTTTCATGCCGCGCGATCAGGCTGGCAAACGCCTGCTCGATGGCCGGCAGGCTCAAGGTGCCCTTTAGACGCACCGCTCCCGGCAGGTTATAGGCTGCGCTGGCAGGATCCAGTTGCCAGAGAAACCACATACGCTGCTGGGCGTAGGACAACGCCTGGCGATCCTCGGCCTCGACCTGGGCCGGAATCGGAAAACGCGAGAAGTCGATCCCTTCCTTTTGCAGCGCCTGGAGGAACAACTGGCGTTTTTCCAGGGGCAACCCGATAAACCGGCGAGCAAGTTTCAAGGAGTCTTCAGCGTTCATTTCTTGGGATCCGGAGCAATAGGCAGGAAGCACAAAGGCACGTCGTCCCTATAAAACGAATCCAGGCGGGAAAAATTAGCGCAGGCGATTGCAGTCATCGGGCGTTACATCAAACCCGGGAGAAGTCCGCGAAGCGGCCCTATCATTGACGGAGCACTGTATTTGCAACTACATTTAGTTACACGCAGGGAACGCCGTGTCCAAAAATGAAAAGCTGCTCGCCAAACTGCTTAACCTGCAGATGGCATTTACCTGGCCCGAGCTCGTGACATTGTTAGGCTGGCTGGGTTACTGAAAAATCGAAGGGGCTGGGAGCCGCGTCAAGTTCGACATAGGCGACCCGAGTGCAATGATCACCTTGCACAAGCCCCACCCTGGCAATGAACTGAAGTACTACATTCGGCGCCAGATCATTGAACAGTTGGAATCAGGAGGCTTGATTCAGTGAGCAACCAGTTGAAACACAAAGGTTACATCGGCTCCATAGAAGCCAGCGTCGAGGACAATTGCCTGTTCGGCAAGCTGCTGTTTATCCGCGCCCTGGTCAGTTACGAAGGGCAGACCGTGGCCCAGTTGGAGGCCGCCTTTCGCGAGGCCGTGGAGGATTATCTGGCTACTTGCCAGACCCTGGGCCAGGCACCGGAAAAGCCCTGCAAAGGCTCCTTCAATGTACGGGTCGGCCATGATCTGCACCTGGCTGCGGCCCTGGCGGCGACGCAGAAAAAGGTCACGCTCAACGACCTGACACGCCAGGCGCTGAACGAGTTCCTGCGCCATCACCGTACAGACAGCCACCCCGCCCTGGGGTGACTCATCCCAGGCGGCGGTAGCCCAATAAAGCGGACACCAGCACCACTGCCCCGGCCATCAGCGCCACCCAGAACCCGCTGGCGGCGCCAAAGTGGTCGATCATCCAGCCGGAACTCGCGGCACCGATGGCCACGCCGATACTCAAGCCGGTGATCAGCCAGGTCATGCCTTCGGTCAGGCGGCTGGGTGGCACGACCTGCTCCACCAGCGCCATGGACACAATCAAGGTCGGGGCAAAAAACAGCCCGGACACAAACACCGCCAATGCCAGCCCGAGGATATCCCCCACCCACAGCAGTGGCAGGGTTGTCAGGGCAGTGGCCAGGCCACAGAGCAGGAACTGCCGGGGCAAGGGCATGTTCAGCTTCAGCGCACCGAAGGCCAGCCCCGCCAGGCACGAGCCGATGGCATACACCGACAGCACGATACTCGCGGCAGCCGGCTGGCCCTGGTGCTGGGCGAACGCCACGCTGACCACGTCTACCACCCCGACAATGGTGCCCATGGCCATCAGTAGGATTATCAACACCAGCACCGACGGCTGGGTGATCAACCAACTGCCCTGGTGCTCAAGCGGCGCGTGAATCGCAGGCTCGGTCTGTTTTTGCAGGACAAAGGCGGTCACACCAACCGCCAACAGGATCGCCCCCACCAGCGGCCCCGCCTCGGGAAACAGCAGCACACACAATCCCACCGACAGCGGCGGGCCGAGGATAAAGCACACCTCGTCGAGCACCGATTCCAGGGCAAAGGCTGTTTGCAAACGTGGCTGGCCACGGTAGATCTCGGTCCAGCGCGCCCGCACCATGGCCGACATGTTGGGCATGCAACCGGCCAGGGCGGCAAAGATAAACAGGGTCCAGTCCGGCGCCTGCAAACGGGTACACAGCAACAGCAGCAACAACGCCCCGCCGCCGATCATGGCTGCCACCGGCAAGACGCGGCCCTGGCCATAACGGTCTACCAGTCGCGAAACCTGCGGTGCGCAAAAGGCCGTGGCCAGAGCAAATGTTGCCGCCACCGCGCCCGCCAACCCATAACCGCCACGCAGTTGGGACAACATGGTGATCAGCCCGATACCGGTCATGGATATCGGCATGCGAGCGAGCATGCCGGCCGATACAAAAGCCCTGGAACCTGGCGCCTGGAACAGCTCGGCGTAGGGGTTTGCCATGGTGCGTGACCTCTTGCTGGGAACCCTGGAGCTTGCCATTCAATGCAATCCGGGGAAAAGATATACGGTGCGTATGTGACAAATCATGAGTAACATACGCGGCGTATGTCAACCACTCACCCGCAACTAGCGAGCGTTTTCCATGAGCCGAGCCCGCGCCGAGATGATTGAAGAAACCCGCGCCCGTCTGTTGGCCAGCGCCCGCCATGCCTTTGCCACCCAAGGCTTTGCCAATACCTCGATGGATGATTTCACCGCCCGCGCCGGCCTTACCCGTGGGGCGCTGTACCATCACTTTGGCGACAAGAAAGGACTGCTGGCCGCGGTGGTCGCGCAACTCGACAGCGAAATGGATGACCGTCTGCAACAAATCAGCACTCAGGCCAACAACCCCTGGGACGGTTTTTGCGAGCGCTGCCGCGCCTACCTGCACATGGCCCAGGATCCCGAGATCCAGCGGATCGTGCTGCAAGATGCACCGGCGGTGCTGGGTGCAGACGTGGGGGCCCAGCAGCACTGCATCGAATCATTGCGTCGGCTGCTGGATGAATTGATGCAGGCCGGGCTTATCGAGCATGCCCCCAGCCTGGCACTGGCCCGGTTGATCAATGGCAGCCTGGTGGATACGGCGCAATGGATTGCCCATGCCGAACGCCCGGACGAATGCCTGGAGCAAGCGCTGCAAGGCCTGGAGTTGCTGCTGCGGGGGCTGAAACCCCATCGCTGAATTGCTCGCCACAACACGAACCCGCAACAGCCATCAAGTGCGACGAAGCAGCAACGCCGCCACCGCACACAAGGTCAATGCCACACACGCCAGGTAGAACGCGTCGCTGTAAGCCATCAAAAACGCCTGGTGCCGCACACTCTGGTCGAGCAACCCCAGCACTTGCTGCTGCTCCGGCCATTGCTCCTGCAACAAGCCGCCGTTCGGCAAATATTGCTGTAAAGCCGGTTCGAAAATGCTCAGCGACTCACCAATACGCGCCGAATGCACCTGCTCGCGCACCACCACCAGTTGCGCCAGCAGGGCCGTGCCCACCGCGCCGCCCAGGTTGCGCAACATCGAGAACACCGCCGAAGCCGAACCGGACTGTGCCTTGGCCAGCCCATGCACCGCCAGCACCGACAGCGCCACCATGATCAGCGGCTGGCCAATGCCGCGCACCACGATCGAGGGGATGATCACGTTGCTGGCGCTGTCTGCCGACAAGTGCGCGCCCATCCAGCAGCCCAGGGCCATGATCGCAAAACCGGAGGCCACGAGATTTTTTGCGCTCAACCACTTCATCAGTCGTGGCAGGAACGGCGCCAGCACCAGTTGCACCAGGCCATAGGCAATCAGGCTGACGCCAATTTCACTGGCGTTGTAGCCCTGCATCTGTGACAGGTAATTGGGCACCAGGAATACCAGTCCGTACGTGCTGGCACCGAAGATAAACATCGCCACACTGGCCACGCCAAAGTTGTAGTGCGCCAACAGCCGCAGATTGATAAAGCTTTTGCGGCCCCACAATTGCCGGCTGACAAAGCCCACCAGGCCCATCGCCGCCGCCACGCTCATCCAGCCGATAAACGCCGAACCGAACCAATCCTTGCGCCCGCCCTCCTCCAGCACGATCTGCAACGCCCCCAGGCCCAGGACCATGCAGGCGATGCCCAACCAGTCGCCCTGGCGCAACAGCCCAAGGTTCATCGGCTGGCGATCAATGGACCAGGCCACTGCCGCCAACAGTGCGATACCGGGAAACAGTTGCAGGTAGAAGATCCAGCGCCACGAATACACATCGGTCAGCCAGCCACCAATGGACGGCCCTGCGGCCTGGGCCACACTGTTGGCCAGGCTGAACAGGGCCATGCCCAGGGGGATCTTGCTGGCGGGCAGTTCAGTGATGATCAACTGGAACGACAACGGAATCAGCACCGCCCCCGCCGCCCCCTGAATGACCCGGATGATGATCATCACCGGCAGGTTCGGCGCCATCGAACAGGCCACCGAGGCCACCAGGAAAACCCCGGAGCCCCACAGCATCACCCGCCGCAACGAAAACACCTGCACCAGCCACGCGGTGAGCGGGATCATGATGATTTCCGCCACCAGATAGGCCGTGGAAATCCACGAGCCCTCCTCGAACGTGGCCCCCAGCGCACCTTCGATTTCCGGCAGGGCGGCGCTGGTGACATGCACATTCATGCCGGCCATGAAGCAGCCGAACAAACCACCGATCACCGCGACCCAGGCGCGAAACGAAACGTTCGAGGTGCGCCCATCAGCCTCCATGGGAACCGTCCTGCTGGCTGGCCGGGCGGGTGTCCACCGTGGCGATCACGGACATCCCCGGCAAGATCACGGGTGCATTCGTCTCGTCGGCCACCAGGCGGATCTTCACCGCAAAGCGCTGCACGATCTTGGTGAAATTGCCGGTGGCGTTGTCCGGGGGCAACAAGGCGAACACCGCACCGGAACCGGGGGCGATGCTTTCGATCTGGCCGCGCCAGTGCTGGCCGGAAAAACTGTCCACCGCGATATCGACCGCCTGCCCCGGCGCCATGTGCTGCAACTGGGTTTCCTTGTAATTGGCGATCACATAGGCCTGTGCCACCGGCACCACCGCCAACAAAGGCAGACCCGGCATCACATACTGCTGGCGGCGGACCTTGCGCTGGCCCACTACGCCGTCGAACGGCGCGCGGATCGCTGTGTCATTCAAGGCATTCTGGGCCAGGGCCAGGTTGGCCTGGGCCTCGCCCACCCGGGCCTGGGATTCGGCGATCCGCGCCTTTGCCTGCTGGCGGCGCGCCTGCAGCACCTGGCACTAGGCTTGCTGCCGGGCCACTTGGGCACGGGCTTCGGTCACCGCTGCCAATGCCTTGGCCCGCCCGGCGCTGGCGGTTTCCAGGCGCTCGCGGGTGGCGATCTGTTGATCCACCAGATCGCGGTAGCGCTGGAAGTCCAGACGCGCACGATGGGCCTCGGCCTCGCTGCTATGCAGGGCAGCCTGGGCCTGGGCAATACGTTGCTGCTGCTCGTCGAGCCGTGCGTCGAGGGTGGTCAGGCTGGACTGGCGGGCATTCGCCGCCGCCCGGGCTTGCTGCAACCGCGCCTGGGTGCTGCGCAGTTGCTCGACAAAATCACGCTCATCCAGGCGCACCAGCACATCCCCGGCCTTGACCGGCTGGTTGTCCTCCACCAGCACCTGGGCCACATAGCCGGCAATCCGCGGGCTGACGGCGACCCAATCAGCGCGCACGTAGGCGTCGTCGGTCTCTTCCAGAAATCGCCCCAACTGCCACCAATACGCGGCAAACAGCCCCGCCCCCAACAGCGTCACCAGTGATGCGCCCGTCAGCAGGGCGCGGCGATGGCGCTGCATCAAGCTGGAAGTGGATGGCAGGATCGCGGGTTCAACAGCCTGGTTCATGGCTTGGCTCCAAGGGCAGCAAGGGGTAAGGGTTGAGGTTGAGGTTGATCATTGCGTTGCCAGCCACCACCGAGCGCCTGGAACAGGTCGATCTGGCGGTTGATCAAGCGCAGGTCGGCCTGGGCCACGCGGGCCTGGAGGTTGACCAGGTTGCGCTCGCTGTCCAGCAGTTGCAGGGCATCAAGGGCTCCGGCCCGATAGCTGCGGGTGGCCAGCTCATGGGCCTGCTGGCTGTTGTCCAGCGCAGCCTGCAGGGCTTGGCGGCGCTGTTGTTCGCCCTGGTACAGCGCCAGGGCTTGTTCGACTTGTTTCAAGGCACGCAGTACCGTGCCGTCGAAACGCGCCTGGGCCTCGCGCGCCTGGGCCCGGCGCTGGCTCACTTGGGCCTGGGCAACGCCGCGCTGGGGAAAGCGCCAGGACAGCAACGGCCCCACGGAGTACACCAGCGCTTCACTGGTCCCCAGCTTGCCCAGGCTGCTCGCGGAGGACTCCAGCGCGGCACCGAAGGTCACCCGTGGATACAACTCGGCGCGAGCGACACCAATGGCCAGCGTGGCCGCTTGCAGCTGGCGCTCGGCACGGCGAATATCGGCCCGCCGCTGCACCAGCGCCCAGCCATCGCCCACGGGCAGCGGCGCCTGCAATTGTGGGCGCCGGGCACAGGTTTGCCGGGCCACCTCCAGGGGCGGCACGCCACTGAGCACCGCCAGCTCATACAGGGCCGCCTGATAGCGCGCAGTCAACATCGGCAGCGGCGCACGGGTTTCTTCCAGCAGGCCATTGAGGCGCGCCAGGTCCAGCGCCGTCGCCGCGCCGGCCTTCTGCAGTCTGCGAGTGACGTCGACACTGCGCTCCAACACCTGCACCGAATGACGCTGCACCTGGCGGCCGAACGCATAGACACAGGCCTGGCCATAGGCCCGGGTGGTCTGCGCGGCCACGGTCACCCGCCATTCGTCTTCCAGCGCCCGCGCCGCATCCGCATCGGCACGGGCGGCGGCCAGGCGATAACGCACCTCGCCCCAGAGGTCGAGGGTGTAGCTCAGGGAAAATCCAGGGGCGTGGCTCCACTGGGCCTCGGCCTGCTCATCGCGGGCCTGGGCCAGGGTCTGGTCGTCTCGGCTACGGCCGTAACCGACGCCGTAGGTCAGAAGAGTCGAGGGTTGGCGTTCGCCATCTACCTGCTCCAGGTGCGCCAATAGCGCGTCGACATGGGCGGCGGCGGCGGCAAGGTCTTGGTTATGGTTCAGGGCCTGCTCTACAAGCCGGTCCAATTGCGGGTCACGGTAAAGCTGCCACCAGCGCTCGGGCAGCGGTTGGGCCGCTGACCCGCTGGACAATTGCGGCGCCGCCCGGGCCGTCAACTGCGCTGCGGGCTCGTCGGGCAGGCCACGGCATCCGGCTAACGCACCCAGCAGAAGCAGGGTCAGGACTGCCGGGGGGCGACTGCTGGTGGAGGGATGAACGACAAGGCTGGGCATCACAAAGCTCGCTGAAGAATGAGCTTTGCAGATTAGGCATGCGCCCTGGCGGATTCGCCCGCGCCAGGGCCATGTATCGTCGCCAAACGGACAATTGGGTTACATGAAGCAACATCAGGCCTGGGGACGAAAATGACTCGGCGGGTAACCCAGCGAGCGGCGAAACATCGCGCTGAACGCACTCGGGCTCTGATAACCATGTTCCAGCGCCACCTCCAGGATCGAGGCGCCCTGGGCCAGCAGCTTCAGGCTCAGGGCCAGACGCGCACGCTTGCGCCATTCGCCAAAGCTCATGCCCAGTTCCCGCTGGAAAATCCGGCTCAGGGTGCGCGCACTCATGTTCAGGGTGTCGGCCCAGGATTCCAGGCTGCTGTCATCGGCCGGGTTGCGGATAAACCGGGTACACAACCTGGCCAGGCGGGCTTCGCCAGGCACCGGCACATGCATGGCCACCACCGGCGCGGCCAGCAGCTCCATGCGGATCACTTCCACCATGGCCTGCAAGCGTGGGCTGTTGACTTCACCGGCGATCAGCGTCGCCGCCACGATCAGCTCGCGAAGCAGTGCCGAGACCTCGATCACCTGGCAGGTGCGGCCCAGGCTCGGCTCGACCTCGGGCATCAGGAACAGGGTGCGCATATGCACTTCGCCGGCCATGCGAATCTCGTGGGGCGTCCCGGCGGGTACCCACAACGCATGCCCGGACGGCACCAGCCAACTGCCCTGGGCCGTACTGACCACCATCACCCCGGTGACGCCGTGGATCAATTGCGCCTGGGTATGACAATGGGGATGGACCACTTCGTCGTTGCGGTAGTTGTCGGCATAAGCCTCAAGCCAAGGCCGGTGCACAGTTGTCATGGGCTGCGTCTCACGTCGTTAAGCCACTGATTCTAACTAAAAGCCCGCTGGCGAAAACGATAGATATAGACAGCCATCGTCGCATTCCAGACAGGCCACTGAACTTGTGCCCCGCGCCGTCAGTCAGCTGAATGGACTTCTGGAATAAAGGCTGGATGGACAATGCGCATCTCGTTGGAACAACAAGTCGCCGTAGTCACCGGCGCCAGCTCCGGCATTGGCGCGGGGGCCGCCAGGGCGCTGGCTGCGGCCGGCGCGGCAGTCGTGGTGAACTACAACAGCCAGGCAGAACCCGCCCAGGCCCTGGCCGCGCAGATCAACCAGGCCGGTGGCCGGGCCCTGGCGATCGGCGCCGATGTGTCCAGGGAAGCCGATGTCGAACGCCTGTTCGCGCAGACCCTCGACGCCTTCGGCCACCTCGACATCCTGGTGGCCAACTCGGGCCTGCAAAAAGACGCCGCCATCAGCGACATGACCCTTGAGGAGTGGAACGCGGTGATTGGCGTCAACCTCACCGGCCAGTTCCTCTGCGCCCGCGCCGCCCTGCGTATTTTTAACCGCCAGGGCGTGCGAGCAGGCGTATCCCGGGCCGCCGGCAAGATCATCCATATGAGTTCGGTGCACCAGTTGATCCCCTGGGCCGGCCACGTCAATTACGCGGCCTCCAAGGGCGGCGTCGAGATGCTGATGCGCAGCCTCGCCCAGGAAGTCAGCCACCAACGGATCCGCATCAACGGCATCGCGCCGGGGGCGATCCGCACCGCCATCAACCGCGCTGCCACCGAGGGCGATGCCGAACAGCAGTTGCTGAAATTGATCCCCTATGGCCGCGTCGGCGACGTCGAAGATGTGGCCAACGCCGTGGTCTGGCTGGCCAGTGATGCCTCCGACTATGTGGTGGGCAGCACCTTGTTTATCGACGGCGGCATGAGTCTCTACCCGGAGTTCAAAGACAATGGTTGATCTGAAAAACGAAGCGCAAAGCGCCATCGACGCCCACGGCATTATCGGTGACATGCGCAGTGCGGCGCTGATCAACGATCAGGGCAGCATCGACTTTTTCTGCTGGCCGGAATTCGACAGCCCGTCGATCTTCTGCTCGCTCCTGGACTCCCCCGCCGCCGGGATTTTCCAGTTGACCCCGGACCTGCCCCAGGCGCGCCGGGAACAGATCTACCTGCCGGATACCAATGTCCTGCAAACCCGCTGGCTGAGTGATGAGGCCGTGGTGGAAATCACCGACCTGCTGAGCATCAGCGATGACGTTGATGACCTGCCCCTGCTGATCCGCCGGGTGCGCGTGGTGAGCGGCAAGGCCACCCTGCACCTGCGCTGCGCGGTGCGCCATGACTATGCCCGGGCACCCACTCGGGCCACCGCCGATAACGCTGATGTGTGCTTCGAGGCGCCGGGCCTGCCTGGGTTGCGCCTGGCCAGCAGCGTGCCGTTGCAGATCGCAGATGACGCCGCCGTCGCCTGCTTTACCCTGGACCAGGACCAGGGGGCCGAATTTGTCCTTGGCGGCCGGGAAGACATACGCGTGGCCAGCGACGGTACCGACCTGCACCTGCAGCACACCCTGAAATTCTGGCGCGGCTGGCTGGCCCAGTCCAACTACCGCGGCCGCTGGCGGGAAATGGTCAATCGCTCGGCCCTGGCCCTGAAGCTGCTGACCTCGCGCAAACACGGCGCGATCCTCGCAGCGGCCACCTTCGGCCTGCCGGAAGCCCCCGGCGGCGAACGCAATTGGGATTACCGCTACACCTGGATCCGCGACGCCTCGTTCACCGTCTACGCCTTTATGCGCCTGGGTTTTGTCCAGGAAGCCAATGACTACATGCGCTGGTTGCGCGGGCGCGTCAGCGACTGTTGCGGGCAACCGATGAAAATCAACATCCTGTATGGCATCGACGGCCGCCAGCAATTGCCGGAAACCGAGCTGAGCCACCTCAGCGGCCACGGCGGCGCGCAACCGGTGCGCATTGGCAACGAGGCCTTTGACCAGGTGCAGCTGGATATTTTTGGCGAACTGATGGACGCGGTGTACCTGGTCAACAAGTACGGCGAAGCCATCTCCCATGAGGGCTGGAAACACACCCTGGAAGTGGTGGACCAAGTGTGCGAAACCTGGAACCAGAAAGACGTCGGCATCTGGGAAATGCGTGGCGAGCAACATCACTTCCTGCATTCGCGGCTGATGTGCTGGGTGGCACTCGACCGCGCGATCCGCCTGGCCTCCAAGCGCTCGCTGCCGGCGCCGTTCGCCCGCTGGGACCAGACCCGCCAGGCGATTTATGAAGATATCTGGAGCAGCTTCTGGAACGCAGAACGCGGGCATTTCGTGCAGCACATCGGCAGCACTGCCCTGGATGGTTCGATGCTGTTGATGCCGCTGGTGCGTTTTGTGGCGGCCACCGACCCGCGCTGGTTATCGACCCTGGACGCCATCCAGAAAAGCCTGGTGCGCGATGGCATGGTCTACCGCTACCGCAATGACGACAGTCAAATTGACGGTTTGCAAGGCACAGAGGGGGCGTTTACCGCCTGTTCATTCTGGTACGTCGAATGCCTGGCCCGCGCGGGGCAAGTGGAAAAGGCCCATCTGGAATTCGAGCAACTGCTGCGCTATGCCAACCCGCTGGGGCTGTATGCCGAGGAATTCGACAGCCAGGCGCGACATCTGGGGAATACACCGCAGGCATTGAGCCATTTGGCCTTGATCAGCGCGGCGACGTTTCTGGATCGCAAGTTGAGCGGGGAGAAAACCGTGTGGCAACCTTGAGAATCGAGCAGCGAAGTGAAACCCTTGTAGGCGCTATCAGGCAACTTCAACATTGGCTGTACTGACGTCATCGCAGCCTCGCTAACGCTCGACAGCTCCCACCTTTGATCTTTGCGACCTTGAGCGAGCTATCTGTCTGCCTCCTCCTGTATTCAAGGAACGAATATGAACCCGCCCCTGGCGCCCGAAAATGTTCAGTCGATACCTATGCCAACCGCACCACACCACGTGGATACTTTCCCCACCCTGCACACCGAGCGCTTGCGGCTCCGGGAGTTGACCCCCCACGACGCCCCGGCGCTGTTTGCGATCTATCGAGATGCCGAGGCCATGCCTTGGTTTGGCATCGACCCCATGACCGACATATCCCAGGCCCACGCCCTGATCGCCACCTTCGCCCACTGGCGAACCCAGGCCAATCCGGGCACGCGCTGGGGCCTGGAATACGCCGGCGAGTTGATGGGCACCTGCGGGCTGTTCAAATGGAATCGCCAGTGGAACAGCTGCGCCCTCGCCTGCGAACTGGCGCCGTCAGCCAGGGGCAACGGTTGGATGAGCGAGGCTTTGCGCAGCGTGCTCGACTGGGGCTTTGCGCAGATGCAACTGCACCGTGTCGAAGCGCTGGTCCATCCGCGTAACCTGCCGTCCCAGGCACTGCTGGGCCGGCTGGGCTTTACCCGCGAAGGCGTGCTGCGCGAGGCCGGGTTTTGGGCCGGTGGCTATCAGGATCTGCACGTGTTTTCGCTGCTGGCCCATGAACACGTAAAGGTTTCGCGCTAAAGTCCAGGCTCCCTGCTGTGACCCGAACGGAGTCCCAATGAGCCCCTCGATCGCGCTGCTGTATATCCGCACTCCCATGCTCGATATCGCCTACGAAGCCCATGGCCCGGCCGACGGTGAAGTGGTGATTCTGCTGCACGGTTTTCCCTATGACCCTCGCGGCTACGATGCCATCGCGCCGGTGTTGGCCGAGGCTGGTTATCGCGTGCTGGTGCCTTACCTGCGCGGCTACGGCCCGACCCGGTTTGTGCACGCCCAGGTGATGCGCTCCGGCCAACAGGCGGCGCTGGCCAAGGATCTGCTGGACTTCATGGATGCCCTGGCCATCGACCAGGCCGCCCTCGCCGGTTATGACTGGGGTGGGCGCGCCGCGTGCATTGTCGCGGCGCTTTGGCCCGAGCGCGTGCGCTGCCTGGTCACTGGCGACGGTTACAACATCCAGGACATCGCAAAGTCCATCCAGCCCCGCGCGCCAGTCACCGAGCATCGGTTGTGGTACCAGTTCTACTTCCACACCCAACGGGGTATCGATGGCCTGACCGCCAACCGCCGCGAGTTGTGCGAACTGTTGTGGTCGCTCTGGTCGCCCTCCTGGGCTGCGGGGCCGAGCCTTTACCCGCAGACGGCACCCTCGTTTGATAACCCGGACTTTGTGGAGGTGGTAATCCACTCCTATCGCCATCGCTTCATGTATGCCGAGGGTGATCCGGCGCTGGAAGTGATTGAACAGGCGCTGATGCAACCACCGCCGATTTCGGTGCCCACCATTTCGCTGTGCGGTGCCGACGACGGTGTCGGCCCGGCTCCCGAGGTGGATGACGACGTGGCTAATTTCAGCGGATTCTATCGGCGCCGGGTGCTCGCCGGGGTGGGCCACAATATTCCCCAGGAAGCACCGCAGGCCACGCTCGATGCACTGTTTGAACTGCTTGAACAGACTCAGGCCGGCGCCGAAAACCGCTCGCGATAAAGCTGCGGGGTGATCGACAAGGCGCGGATAAAACTGCGGCGCATGGTTTCTTCGCTGCCAAAGCCACATTGCGCGGCGATGCGTTTGATTGCCACGGCGCTGTCGGCCAGTTGCCGGCGTGCGGTTTCCACGCGGATCAGTTCCACCGCCCGGGCCGGGGTCTGGCCGGTTTCGGCGCGGTAATGGCGTACGAAGCTGCGTTCGCTCATGCCGCACGCGGCCGCCAGGGTCGCGATGTTCAAGTCCAGGTGCAGGTGCTCGGCAATCCACCCATGCAATTCGCTGAAGCGGCTACCGCCCTTTTGCAGGGAAAGGGTGACGCTGAACTGCGACTGGCCACCGGGGCGCTTGAGAAACACCACCAGGTGCCGCGCCACTTCCAGGGCCACCGTGCGGCCCAGGTCCTGCTCCACCAGGGCCAGGCACAAGTCGATACCGGCCGTGACGCCCGCCGAGGTCCAGAGCGAGCCCTGCTGGATAAAGATCGGGTTGGCCTCGACCTGCAACCTGGGGTATTTGCGCGCCAGTTCCTCGCAGCGCGTCCAGTGGGTGGCGACCCGACAGCCATCGAGCAGGCCACTGGCGGCCAGCAGAAAGGCGCCGGTACACACCGAAGTCATGCGCCGCGAGTGCCTGGCTTTTTGCCGGACCCACTCCACCAGTTGCGGATCCTCGGCCGCCCCATACACGCCCCAGCCGCCAGCAATCACCAGGGTGTCGCAGGGCGTGTCGGCGCCGGGCAACGGCTCGGCCACCAGGGCCAGGCCGGCGGAGGTCATCACCGGCTCGGCCTGGGCGGCAATCACGTTGACCGCATAGGGCAACGGCAAGCCTTGCTGGCGCGCCAGGTCGTTGGCCGAGGCAAACACTTGCAACGGTCCGGTGACGTCGAGCACCTGCACATTGGCAAAGGCGAGCACATGGATGATTTTCGGCATGATTGGCGTGATTAGTGGGCTCAATGGCGTATACGCCAAAGCCTAGGCCACTAGAGTGAAGCCGTCCATCCCTCTTCCTGGAGTTTGACCATGACCTTGCAGATCGGCTTTGTGTTGTTCCCCGGTATTCAGCAACTGGACCTCACCGGCCCTTACGACGTGCTGGCGTCGTTGCCGGAGGTGCGACTGCATCTGATTTGGAAAGACCTGGCGCCGATCACTTCCAGCAGCGGGTTGGTGCTGTCGCCGACCACCACCTACGACGACTGCCCCACCCTGGATGTGATCTGCGTGCCGGGCGGCTCGGGGGTTGGGCCATTGATGGAAGATGAGCCGACCCTGGACTTTCTGCGGGCGCAATCCCAGACCGCACGTTATGTGACGTCGGTGTGTACCGGCTCGCTGGTGCTGGGCGCTGCGGGTTTGCTGCGCGGGCGGCGGGCCACCACGCATTGGGCCTACCACGACATGCTGGCCACCCTCGGCGCCACGCCGGTGCAGGAGCGCGTGGTGCGCGACGGCAACCTGTTTACCGGGGGAGGCATCACTGCGGGGATCGACTTTGCCCTGACCCTGGCCGCCGAGTTGTACAGCGAGGCGGCGGCGCAGTTGGTGCAGTTGCAGCTTGAATATGCGCCGGCCCCGCCCTTCAATGCCGGCCGCCCGGACACTGCACCACAGCAGGTACTGGACGAGGCGAATAAGCGCACCGCTGAATCACGCAAGACCCGGGGCGAAATTGCCGCACGGGCGACGGCGCGGCTGGGCTGAAGGCCGAACTATTTTCCCCTGTGGGAGATTCTATGGTTTTGGGGAAGCCCCCAAAACCGCTTTTGACTGGTATTCGCTCAGGTTTTTCATGAGCGAAAAGGCGATGCGCGCCAGCTTGCGGCCAATGATGACCAGGGCTTGAGTCG
>NZ_JAEKDC010000036.1:0-36365 GCF_016405645.1 Pseudomonas sp. MF5691 | reverse complement strand
CGAGGCATTGCAGTTGGGCCGCGACGGCCTCACAGGAGGACAGGGCCTCTTCAAGCATTTTTGAAGTCAATGGTTTCTCCTTCGACCATTACGTCGGTGAGGTGCAGGGAGCGGTCCAGGCGCACGCAGTCGGCAAAGCTGCCGGGTTGCAGGCGGCCGCGTTGTTCCAGGCCCAGGTAATCCGCAGGAAATTGCGACAGGCGCTGTGAGGCTTCGCTGATGGGCAGGCCGATCTTCACCAGGTTGCGCAGCGCCTGATCCATGGTCAGGGTGCTGCCGGCCAGGGTGCCGTCGGCCAGGCGTACGCCGCCCAGGCATTTGGTCACGGTGTGGCTGCCCAGCTTGTATTCGCCGTCGGGCATGCCGGCGGCGGCGGTGGAGTCGGTGACGCAGTACAGGCAGGGAATCGAGCGCAGGGCCACGCGCATGGCCCCGGGGTGTACGTGCAACAGGTCCGGGATCAGTTCGGCGTATTGCGCGTGGGCCAGTGCGGCACCGACGATGCCCGGCTCGCGGTGATGCAGCGGGCTCATGGCGTTGTACAGGTGGGTGAAGCTGGTGGCGCCGGCGGCCAGCGCTGCGACGCCTTCTTCATAGCTGCCCAGGGTATGGCCGATCTGCATGCGCACGCCGCGTTGGCTGAGGGTGCGGATCAGGCCGTCATGCCCGGCGATTTCCGGGGCAATGGTGATGACCCGGATCGGTGCCAGGCGCAGGTACTCCTCGACCTCGGCCATCAATGCCGTGTGGGCAAAGTTGGGCTGTGCGCCGAGCTTTCCTGGGTTGATGTAGGGGCCTTCCAGATGCACCCCCAGCACCCGGGCGCTGCCGCTTGGACGGTTTTCGCAGAACTGGCCGAGTTCGCCGAGCACGCGGGAGATTTCCTCGACCGGTGCAGTCATGGTGGTGGCCAGCAGCGAAGTGGTGCCGAAGCGCACATGGGTGCGGGTGATGGTCTCGAAGGCACTGCGGCCTTCCATGATGTCCTTGCCGCCGCCGCCGTGTACATGCAGGTCGATAAAACCCGGCAGCAGGTAGGGCAGGTCGTTGTCGGCCGGGTCGCAAGGCACACCTTCGACGGCGCTGACCTTGCCTTCGTGGTGCACCAGGCGGCCGCGCATCCAGCCGTGGGGCGTGAGGATATTGTCTTCGGACATGGCAGTTCTCTAAGGCCGCAGTTCGGCGGAAAAGTCGTACCTACGCAGCTCAGCGACAAAGTCGTAGTAGTCGTTGCGGCAGTAGGTGTCGGTGATTTCGATCGGCGTGTTGTCGGCGGTGTAGCCGACCCGGGTCATCAGCAGCATGGCGGTGCCGGGGGCGATGCCCACCAGGGCGGCGAACTCATCCGAGGCGTTGATGGCCTGGATATGTTGCAGGGCCCGCACCACCGGTTTGCCGATGCCTTCCAGGTATTCGTAGAGCGAGCTGCCGATGGCCTGGGGGGTGGGCACGATCGAGGCGGGCAGGGCGCTCATTTCAATGGCCATCACGGTGTCATCTGCCTTGCGCAGGCGCTTGAGCCGCGCCACTTTGTCGGTGGGCGACAGGCACAGGCGGATCAGCTCTTCGTGGGTCGGCGGGGTGATCTCGCGCACCAGCCACTGGGAGCTGGGGGCAAACCCCTTGAGCCGCAGCATTTCGCTGAACCCCGAGAGGCGTGACAGCGGCTGTTCCAGGCGTGGCGTAATAAACGTGCCAGAGCCCTGGCTGCGGCGGATCAGGCCTTGGGCAAACAACACTTCCAGCGCTTTACGGGCGGTGACCCGGGAAATACCCAACTGCTCGCTGAGCACACGCTCCGAGGGCAAGGCCTGCTCGGATTTCCACTGGCCAGCATGGATCGCCGCTTCGAGGTTGCGGGCCAGTTGCAGGTACAACGGCGTGGATTGTCGGTCGTCAGGACGCAGGGTCTGGATGGGATTCATCTGTAGGGTTTCCGATGCGTTATTGGAGTGTTGTCGCCCGGTAATGGCCGGAAATTAATACCACTTAAATACCATGTCAATGCCGCCAAAAGCGTGCGGAACCGGCTTGCAGGGCACTTTTTCAGGGGGTGGTATCAAGTGGTATTAGAGAGGTCTTTGTCGCGCGCAGAAACGCACAGCCCCCGCCGATGAAATGGTATTCACCGGCAGGGGCTGTGGCAGAGGCAGGTTTTTTTTGAATTATTTTACCAACGGTCGAAGTTACGGACGGATCTCGATCATCGTGCCGTCCTTGACCAGGTTCCACACTTCGCGCATGTCGACATTGCGCATGCCGATGCAGCCGTCGGTCCAGTCCAGGGTGTGGAACCACTGTTCCGGATACTCCTCACTGTCTGGCGTGCCGTGGATCATGATCATGCTGCCGGGCTTGACCCCTTCGCGGCGGGCGCGGGCGGCATCGCTGATATTGGGGTAGGAGATATGCATGGACAGGTTGAAACGGTCGCTGGTCTTGCGCCAGTCGATCCAGTAGAAGCCTTCCGGGGTGCGGCGGTCGCCTTCGATCAGCTTGTGGCCCTTGGGGTTCTTGCCCAGGGAGATGCGGTAGGTCTTCAGCGGTTTGCCGTCGTGGATCAGTTGCAACTGATGGGCGGACTTGAGCACCAGGATCTTATCGACGGTTTTACCGCCCAGGGTTTGCAGGGTGGTGGCTGACGACAGGGTGACGAACGACAGGCAGAGCAGAGCAAGCAACCAACGCATTGCAGCGGTATCCCTTTGACGGTGACCTTCGATTGTTATTGTGCAGGGTGAGTCAAGGGTGGCACCGATTCGCTGCGCACGGGAAACACCTGTTGCCGACGGTCGGCGAAAAAGCATTCTAGGGTACGCCGTACCGTGCGGAAAGCCAGGTCGGACCAAGGGATGTCCGCTTCATCGAACAGTTTGACTTCCAGGCTCTCGGGGCCGGCGGCAAAGTCCAGGTCGATCAGTTCGGCGCGGTAGAAGATATGCACCTGGCTGATGTGCGGTACGTCGATCAGCGTGTAGATCGTCAGGTTGCGCACCCTGGCGCAGGCTTCTTCGAGGGTTTCGCGCATTGCGCCCTGTTCCACGGTCTCGCCGTTTTCCATAAAACCTGCCGGCAGGGTCCAGTAGCCCAGGCGCGGCTCGATGGCGCGCCGGCACAGCAGCACTTGGTTGCCCCAGACGGGCAGGGTGCCGGCGACGATATTGGGATTCTGATAGTGAATGGTCTGACAGTGGTCACACACATAACGCAGGCGCGCGTCGCCTTCGGGAATGCGCTGGATGACCGGTTTACCGCACTGGCTGCAGAAGTTCATGCTTGGGTTCCTGGGGACTGCGCCTATCTTGGCGTGCAGGGCAGTGGCCTGCAAGTTGTCGTTTAGCGACACGGCCGGGGTTTTGGGGTTGGGCACCCGTACGCTTTGGTGCATGATGCAAGGTAGCCAACAGATCGAGATGACTCATGCTGGACGAGCTACTTCGCCGGGTAACCAATCACACGCCACGCACGCTGGAAACTGACAGCCGTTTCCCCGAGGCCGCCGTGCTGGTGCCGATTACCCGCAGTGACGAACCCGAGCTGATCCTGACCCTGCGTGCCAGCGGCCTGTCGACCCATGGCGGCGAAGTGGCGTTTCCGGGTGGGCGCCGTGACCCCGAAGACCCGGACCTGGTGTTCACCGCGCTGCGCGAGGCCGAAGAGGAAATCGGCCTGCCACCGGGCCTGGTGGAAGTGATCGGGCCCTTGAGCCCCCTGATCTCCCTGCACGGCATCCGCGTGACCCCGTATGTGGGTGTGATCCCCGACTATGTCGAATACCTGGCCAACGATGCCGAGATTGCCGCCGTATTCAGCGTGCCCCTGGAGTTTTTCCGCCAGGACCCGCGTGAGCACACCCACCGTATCGACTACCAGGGCCGCAGTTGGTACGTGCCCAGCTATCGCTTTGGTGAATACAAGATCTGGGGCCTGACGGCGATCATGATCGTCGAGTTGATCAACCTGCTCTATGACGATGCCGACATCAGCCTGCACCGTCCGCCGAAAAGCTTTATCAATACTTAAGCCATCGTTTGAATGGCAAGCCGTGAGGGAAGACCATGAAATACCGCCTGGGCGATGCCCGCGTCGAGACACATCCACACAGCTGGGTAGCCCCCAATGCCACGCTGGTGGGTAAGGTCAAGCTGGAGGAGGGCGCCAACGTCTGGTTCAACGCGGTGTTGCGTGGCGACAACGAACTGATCCTGATCGGCAAGAACAGCAACGTGCAGGACGGCAGCGTGATGCACACAGACATGGGCTACCCGCTGACCCTGGGCACCGGTGTGACGGTGGGGCATAACGCCATGCTGCATGGCTGTACCGTCGGCGACTACAGCCTGATTGGCATCAATGCGGTGATCCTCAACGGCGCCAAGATTGGCCGGCACTGCATCATCGGCGCCAATTCGTTGATCGGCGAAGGCAAGGAAATCCCTGATGGCTCGCTGGTAATGGGCTCCCCCGGCAAGGTGGTGCGGGAATTGACCGAGCAACAGAAGAACATGCTGGAGGCCAGTGCTGCGCACTATGTGCATAACTCTCAGCGCTACGCCCGTGACCTGGTCGAGCAGCCGGAATGAACCCGGTTGAACGCCCCGTCGCCTCGCCCTGCGTGAGCATTTGTGCGCTGGATGACGACGATATCTGCACCGGTTGCCAGCGCAATGTCGACGAAATCACCCGTTGGAGCCGCATGGACAACGCCGAGCGCCGGGTGGTGCTGGGGTTATGTCATGAGCGGGCGAAAGCCAGTGGGGTGTTGTGGATGATTCCTGGGAAATCTGGCGCCTGACAGGGCGCTATCGCAGGCAAGCCAGCTCCCTCATTTTGAAATGCATTCCAATGTGGGAGCTGGCTTGCCTGCGATGAGGCCCCTCCAGACGACATCCCTTTAATTGTGTACCCTGTGCGCATTACCCACAGGTCCCTCGCCCCATGCTCTTCCTGATCGCCTATATCAGCAGCGTCGTGCTGATCAACTTCGCCTTTTCCACCGCCCCGCACCTGGATGTCATCTGGTCCGCCTGGGGTGGCCTGGTGTTTATCCTGCGGGACATGGTGCAAACGCGCTTCGGCCACGGGGCGATTATCGCCATGCTCGCGGCGCTGGTGCTGTCCTACATCACCTCCGATCCGTCCATCGCCCTGGCCAGCGCCACGGCGTTCGCGGTCTCCGAGTGCATCGACTGGCTGGTCTTCAGCATCACCAAGCGCCCGTTGCATGACCGGCTGTGGATCAGCTCGGCGCTGAGCATTCCCCTCGATACCTTTATCTTTTTTGGCCTGATCGGCGCGTTGACGCCGGCGGTGGTCGGTACCGCCCTGGCCTCGAAATTTGCCGGGGTCACCGTGGTGTGGCTGGCCATGGCCTGGCGTTTGCGGCGCCAGCGTGTCGCCAACTGAGGCCAATGCCCGCCGTTCATGTAAAATGCCGGCCTTTCTCCCCCTGATCCGCTCCCCTGAGGACCTGAGATGACCCGAATCGGAACTCCATTGTCGCCAACCGCGACCCGCGTATTGATGTGTGGCTGCGGTGAGCTGGGCAAGGAAGTGGTAATTGAGCTGCAGCGCCTGGGCGTTGAAGTGATTGCCGTGGATCGCTACGCCAACGCGCCGGCCATGCAGGTGGCGCATCGCAGCCACGTGATCAACATGCTCGACGGCGCAGCCCTGCGTGCGGTGATCGAGGCGGAAAAGCCGCACTTCATCGTCCCGGAAATCGAAGCCATTGCCACCGGCACCCTGGTGGAACTGGAGGCTGAAGGCTTTACCGTGATCCCCACCGCCCGTGCGGCGCTGTTGACCATGAACCGTGAAGGCATCCGCCGCCTGGCCGCTGAAGAGCTGGACCTGCCGACCTCGCCGTACCATTTTGCCGACACCGTGGAAGACTACCGCAAGGCCGTCGAAGACCTCGGCTTCCCCTGCGTGGTCAAGCCGGTGATGAGTTCGTCGGGCAAGGGCCAAAGCCTGTTGCGTAGCGCCGATGACGTGCAGAAAGCCTGGGACTACGCCCAGGAAGGCGGGCGTGCAGGTAAAGGTCGGGTGATCATCGAAGGGTTTATCGACTTCGACTACGAAATCACCCTGCTGACCGTGCGTCACGTCGGTGGCACCACCTTCTGCGCGCCTGTGGGTCATCGTCAGGAGAAGGGCGACTACCAGGAATCCTGGCAGCCCCAGGCCATGAGCCCGGCGGCCCTGGCCGAATCCGAGCGCGTCGCCAAAGCCGTGACCGAGGCCCTGGGTGGTCGTGGTCTGTTTGGGGTCGAGCTGTTTATCAAGGGCGACCAGGTGTGGTTCAGCGAAGTCTCGCCGCGCCCTCACGACACCGGGCTGGTGACCCTGATTTCCCAGGACTTGTCGCAGTTTGCCCTGCACGCGCGGGCGATTCTTGGCCTGCCGATCCCATTGATCCGCCAGTTCGGGCCTTCGGCTTCGGCGGTGATTCTGGTGGAGGGGCAATCGACCCGGACGGCGTTCGCCAACCTCGGCGCGGCCCTGAGCGAGCCGGATACCGCACTGCGTCTGTTCGGCAAGCCAGAAGTGAATGGTCAGCGCCGCATGGGCGTGGCGTTGGCGCGGGATGAGTCGATCGAGGCTGCCCGGGCCAAGGCGACCCGTGCTTCTCAAGCGGTGGTTGTAGAGCTGTAAAAGCATCGCGGGCAAGCCCGCTCCCACATGTGGAAGGCGTTCCAGTGTGGGGGCGGGGTTACCCGCGATAGCGGTCTATCAGGCGACCTTGTTCAAATCGTTATCCCGCGTCTCTTTCAGGCACAGCACCGCAATCAAACTGAGCAACGCTGCCGCCGACACATACCCGCCGACATAACTCAGCCCACCCATCGCCACCAGTTTGGTCGCGAAAAACGGTGCGGCCGAAGCCCCGACAATCCCGCCCAGGTTATACGCCGCCGACGCCCCGGTATAACGCACGCGTGTCGGAAACAGTTCCGGTAACAAAGCCCCCATCGGCGCAAAGGTCACGCCCATCAGGAACAGTTCCAGGCACAGGAACAGCGCCACGGCCCAGGTCGAGCCGTGGGTCAGCAATGGTTCCATGGTGAAACCCGACAGAATCGCCAGCACCGCACCGACGATCAACACCGGCTTGCGCCCATAGCGGTCACTGGCCAGGGCTGCCAGCGGTGTGGCCGCGCCCATGAACAACACGGCAAAGCACAGCAGGGCGAGGAAGGTTTCGCGGCTGTAGCCCAGGGTGCTCACGCCATAGCTCAGGGAAAACGCCGTAGTGATATAGAACAGCGCATAGCACACCACCATCGCGGCCGCGCCCAGCAGCACCTGCAACCAATGCTGGCTGAACAGCTCCACCAGCGGCACTTTTACTGGTTTTTCCTTAGCCACGGCGTTGGCGAACACCGGGGTTTCATGCAGTTTGAGGCGCGCATACAGGCCCACCATCACCAGCGCGGCGCTGAGCAGGAACGGAATGCGCCAGCCCCAGCTACGGAATTGTTCATCGTCCAGGTTCATCGCCAGGATCAGGAACAGCCCATTGGCCGCCAAAAAGCCAATGGAAGGCCCCAACTGCGGGAACATGCCGAACCAGGCACGCTTGCCCTTGGGCGCGTTTTCGGTGGCCAGCAGCGCGGCGCCGCCCCATTCCCCGCCCAGCCCCAGGCCCTGGCCGAAACGCAGCACGCACAGCAGGATCGGGGCCCAGGCACCAATGGTGTCGTAACCCGGCAACAGGCCGATCAGGGTGGTGCACACGCCCATCAGCAGCAAGGAGGCCACCAGCGTCGACTTGCGCCCGATGCGGTCACCGAAGTGGCCGAACAGCGCCGAACCCAGTGGCCGCGCGATAAAGGCGATACCGAAGGTCAGGAACGCCGCCAGCATCTGCGCGGTGCCGGAATTCTGCGGGAAGAACACCGGGCCGATCACCAGCGCGGCGGCCGTGGCGTAGATATAGAAGTCGTAGAACTCGATGGCGGTGCCGATGATGCTCGCGGTGGCGACCCGGCTGGTCGAGTTGGTCGGGGCGGCGGGAGCGGCCTCGTTATAGGTGGTGCTCATTGAGGTATCCCTGATGGTCATTGCGCGCTTGGCGCGGATTATTATTGGTCTTGCACCCATGGATCAGGGCAGTGCGCGGCGTTGGCTCGGGATGGGAGCGGGTACCGGTCAGACACGGGGTTGCGGTGCCTGGACACGCTCAGTGCGGATAGCACGCGGTCGGGCGGGGCTTGGGTAAGCGCGATTGATTATAGGAAGGGGGTTGCGCTGCAAACAAGGGCTGGAGCGCGGTCTTAGGGGCTGAAAAGATCAAATGTGGGAGAAGCGGGCGCCTCGGTGTATCAGTGACACTGAGGTGAGGCTATCGCGGGCAAGCCCGCTTCCACACGGGCTTGTCCACCGTGAGTCAGGTGGCAATCGGCGCTGAGCCGATATGCCAGATCAGCACCTTGCTCACCCGATTGTCTTCAGTTTCGAGGATTTCCAGGCGATAACGGCCGATCTTCACGCACACCGAGCAATCGGGAATGGTCTCCAGTGCTTCGGTCACCAGGCCGTTGAGGGTCTTGGGGCCGTCGCTGGGCAGGTGCCAGCCCAGGCACTTGTTCAGCTCGCGGATCGATACGGCACCGTCGATCACATAGCGGCCGTCAGGCTGGGGCTGGATCAGCGGGTTATCCAGGCTCTGCTCGCTTTCGAATTCGCCGACGATCTCTTCCAGAATGTCTTCCAGGGTGACGATGCCCAGCACTTCGCCGTATTCGTCCACCACCATGCCCAGGCGGCGTTGCTGCTTGTGGAAGTTGAGCAATTGCAGCTGCAGCGGCGTGCTTTCCGGGACGAAGTACGGCTCGTGGCAGGCTGCGAGCAGGGCTTCCTTGGTCAGGCTGGCATCGGGCAGCAGGTGCTGGATCTGCCGGGTGTTGAGCACCGCCTCGACCTGGTTGATATCGCTGTGGAACACCGGCAGCCGCGTGCGCTTGGAGCTGCGCAGTTGTTCGATGATCTCCTCGATAGGGTCGTCGAGGTTGATGCCATCGACTTCGCTGCGCGGCACCAGGATGTCATTGACGGTAATGTTGTCCAGGGCGTGGATACCCGGCATACCCGGCCGAGGGTCGTCGTTCGCGTCTGAGGCTTGCTCGTCGGACGGGTCGCTCTGTGGCTCGTCGCTTTTCTTGACGATCCCCGACTTGCGTTCGAAAGGGCGCAGCAACAGCAGGCTGAGGCCATTGAGCAGCCAGGCCAGGGGATAGAGGATTTTCAGCGGCACACCCAGCAGCGTATTGCCAAACCCCAGCACCGCGTGCGGATAGCGGGTGGCGAGGGTGCGCGGCAGGTAGTCGGCCAGCACCAGCAACAGCCCGCTGGAGACCAGCCAACCCAGCCAGGGACCGTTTTCGGCCCAGGCATAGATCGCCAGCAGGGTGCACAGAATCACCACCACCGCGCGGCACAGGGTGTTGCACAGGATCAGGCTGTTGCGCGGGAAGTTGAGGCGGGCGGCGGCCTTGTCGCCCTGCCGCGTACCGGGGCGCAGGGCCAGCAAATGGAGCTGGGCCGCCTCGATGGCGGTAAACAGCGCCGACCACAAGACCAGCAGCGCGACTACCGCGAGCATCGGCTCAAGGGGCAAGTTGTGCATGATTGCCGCCCGTCAGATATGCAGGATGAATTCGCGAACCAGCTTGCTGCCGAAATACGCCAGCATCAGCAGGCAGAAGCCGGCCAGGGTCCAGCGGATCGCCTTGTGCCCGCGCCAGCCCAGGCGATTGCGGCCCCACAGCAGCACGCTGAACACCACCCAGGCCAGGCACGCCAGCAGGGTTTTGTGCACCAGGTGCTGGGCGAACAGGTTCTCGACGAACAGCCAGCCGGAAATCAGCGACAGCGACAGCAGCGTCCAGCCGGCCCAGAGGAAACCGAACAGCAGGCTTTCCATGGTCTGCAGCGGCGGGAAGTTCTTGATCAGCCCGGAAGGGTGCTTGTGCTTGAGCTGGTGGTCCTGCAAGAGCAGCAGCAACGCCTGGAACACGGCGATGGTGAACATGCCGTAGGCGAGGATCGACAGCAGGATATGCGCGAGGATGCCCGGCTCCTCGTCGATCACCTGCACCGTGCCGGTGGGGGCAAATTGCGCCAGCAGCACTGTCAGCATCCCCAGGGGGAAGAGCAGCAACAGCAGGTTCTCCACCGGGATCCGCGCGCAGGCCAGCAGCGTCAAGGCAATGACCGCAGCGGCAATCAGGCTGGCGGCGCTGAAAAAATCCAGGCCCAGGCCCACTGGTGTCATCAGGTGGGTGAACAGGCTGGCAGCGTGGGCCAGCAAGGCGAACACGCCGAGGCCGGCCAGCAGGCGTTTGTCCGCCCTGGCGCGTTGGGCCAGACGGGTGCCCTGGTAGAGGGTCGCAGCGGCATACAAGAGTGCGGCGGCGAGACTGGGTAGCAAACTGGGTGACAAAGGGAGCATAAATCCTGTTAGGCAAGCCCGAAAGCCGATGAGTTTGGCACACACCTGCGTTCCACGAAAGACCAGCGGGCCAGACAGCGGGTGTGCATGACGGCAGTCTTCGCTATAATCCGCGACCTGCCCACGCCGCAGGCTCGCCAAGCGCTGTTTTTAATAGCGATTTACACAGCCTGGGCCGCCATTACCTCGGTCTACCGATGCACTTCGATGAATAGGGCCTGAAAGGATCGCGCATGTTTGAAAACTTGACTGACCGTCTCTCGCAGACGCTGCGCCATGTCACCGGCAAGGCCAAGCTGACCGAGGACAATATTAAAGACACCCTGCGCGAAGTGCGCATGGCGTTGCTCGAAGCCGACGTTGCCTTGCCTGTGGTCAAGGATTTCGTCAACTCGGTCAAGGAGCGTGCGGTCGGCACTGAAGTGTCCCGCAGCCTGACGCCGGGCCAGGCCTTTGTGAAGGTCGTCCAGGCCGAGCTCGAAAGCCTGATGGGTGCGGCCAACGAAGACCTGAACCTCAGCGCCGTGCCGCCGGCCGTGGTGTTGATGGCCGGTTTGCAGGGGGCGGGCAAGACCACCACCGCTGCCAAGCTGGCGCGCTTCCTTAAAGAGCGCAAGAAAAAATCCGTGATGGTGGTGTCGGCGGACGTGTACCGTCCGGCCGCGATCAAGCAGCTGGAAATGCTCGCCGGTGAAATCGGCGTGACCTTTTTCCCGTCCGACCTGAGCCAGAAGCCGGTCGACATCGCCAACGCTGCCATTAAAGAAGCCAAGCTCAAGTTCATCGACGTGGTGATCGTCGATACCGCCGGTCGCCTGCACATCGACGAAGAGATGATGGGCGAGATCAAGGCGCTGCATGCCGCGATCAACCCGGTAGAAACCCTGTTCGTGGTCGATGCCATGACCGGCCAGGACGCGGCGAACACCGCCAAGGCCTTTGGTGATGCCCTGCCGCTGACCGGCGTGATCCTGACCAAGGTCGACGGTGATGCCCGTGGCGGTGCCGCACTGTCGGTGCGCGCAATCACCGGCAAGCCGATCAAGTTCATCGGTATGGGCGAGAAGACCGAAGCGCTCGAGCCGTTCCACCCTGAGCGGATTGCCTCGCGGATCCTCGGCATGGGCGACGTGCTCAGCCTGATCGAGCAGGCCGAGCAGACCCTCGACAAGGACAAGGCCGACAAACTGGCCAAGAAGCTGAAAAAGGGCAAGGGCTTCGACCTCGAAGACTTCCGCGATCAGTTGCAACAGATGAAGAACATGGGCGGCCTCGGCGGCCTGATGGACAAGCTGCCGAACATCGGCGGTGTGAACCTGGCGCAAATGGGCAATGCCCAGGGTGCGGCAGAGAAGCAGTTCAAGCAGATGGAAGCCATCATCAACTCCATGACCCCGGCCGAGCGCCGCGACCCTGAGCTGATCAGCGGTTCGCGCAAACGTCGGATCGCCATGGGTTCCGGCACCCAGGTGCAGGACATCGGTCGCTTGATCAAGCAGCACAAGCAGATGCAAAAGATGATGAAGAAATTCTCCGCCAAAGGCGGCATGGCCAAAATGATGCGCGGCATGGGCGGTATGATGCCCGGCCGTGGCATGCCGAAGATGTAAAGAATTCGCGCAAGGGCTTGCTCTTGCGCAGACCCACAAGGATGTGGGATCTCCAGCAAACCCGCCGTTGGCGGGAGCTGACTCGCCGTTTTAACCGACGGCTCTATAGCAGATCTGAATGGCACGCGGTCAGGCGCCGGAAAAAGACATTTGCAAAAGTCCGGATATTCCTTAGAATATGCGGCCTTTCGGGCACCCATGCCCGCTGTGCATTTAGATTTGCAGCACCGACTACAGGAACGATGTTCACATGCTAACAATCCGTCTTGCCCTTGGCGGCTCCAAAAAGCGCCCGTTTTACCACTTGACCGTAACCGACAGCCGCAACCCGCGCGACGGTTCGCACAAGGAACAGGTTGGTTTCTTCAACCCTGTTGCTCGTGGTCAAGAAGTTCGTCTGTCCGTGAACCAAGAGCGCGTAGCCTACTGGCTGAGCGTTGGTGCACAGCCTTCCGAGCGTGTTGCCAAGTTGTTGAAGGACTCGGCTAAGGCCGCAGCCTGAGCAATATGAACGCGACGCCAGCTGTTGCTGATGATTTGATCGTTATCGGCAAGATTTACTCTGTTCATGGCGTTCGCGGCGAAGTGAAGGTGTATTCCTTTACTGATCCGACTGAAAACCTGTTGCAGTACAAGACCTGGACGCTCAAGCGCGAAGGTAGTGTGAAACAGGTCGAGCTGGTCAGTGGACGTGGGAACGATAAGTTCCTGGTCGCAAAGCTCAAGGGTCTCGATGATCGTGAAGAAGCGCGTCTTCTGGCCGGTTATGAGATCTGCGTGCCGCGCAACCTGTTCCCTGAATTGACCGACGGCGAGTACTACTGGTACCAGCTGGAAGGTCTGAAGGTTATTGATCAACTCGGGCAATTGCTCGGGAAAATCGACCATCTTCTGGAAACCGGCGCCAATGATGTAATGGTGGTCAAGCCTTGCGCTGGCAGCCTGGATGATCGCGAACGCCTGTTGCCCTATACCGAGCAATGCGTGTTGGCCGTCGACCTGGCAGCGGGCGAGATGAAGGTGGAATGGGACGCGGACTTCTAAGCGTGGCTAATTTGCGCATTGAAGTGATCAGTTTGTTTCCCGAGATGTTTTCCGCCATCAGCGAGTACGGCATCACCAGTCGGGCGGTGAAACAGGGGCTGTTGCAGCTTACCTGTTGGAACCCGCGAGACTACACGACGGATCGGCATCACACTGTGGACGATCGCCCATTTGGCGGTGGCCCGGGCATGGTGATGAAGATCAAGCCCCTGGAAGATGCATTGGTTCAGGCCAAGGCAGCCGCCGGGGAGAAGGCGAAGGTAATTTACCTGTCCCCTCAAGGCCGTCAGCTGAAACAGGCGGCGGTACGCGAACTGGCGAATGAGGAAGCACTGATCCTGATTGCCGGTCGCTATGAAGGCATTGACGAGCGTTTTATTGAAGCTCATGTCGATGAAGAGTGGTCGATTGGGGACTATGTCCTGTCTGGCGGTGAGCTGCCGGCGATGGTCCTGATAGATGCGGTTACACGACTGCTGCCTGGAGCTTTAGGGCATGCGGACTCCGCGGAGGAAGATTCCTTCACGGATGGTTTGCTGGATTGCCCGCACTACACCCGACCGGAGGTGTATGCGGATCAGCGTGTTCCCGACGTGTTGCTAAGTGGCAATCACGCACACATCCGGCGTTGGCGTTTACAGCAGTCCCTTGGTCGGACCTATGAACGACGCGCCGATCTTCTGGAAAGCCGCTCGCTTTCTGGAGAAGAGAAGAAGCTGCTCGAGGAATACATCCTCGCGCGGGACGATAGTTAACAACGTATCGATGGTAGATCCGACGATCTACCTTAGGAGCACAGCATGACTAACAAAATCATCCTTGCACTCGAAGCAGAGCAGATGACCAAAGAGATCCCTACCTTTGCCCCGGGCGACACCATTGTCGTTCAGGTGAAAGTGAAGGAAGGCGACCGTTCGCGTCTGCAAGCGTTCGAAGGCGTCGTAATCGCCAAGCGTAACCGTGGTGTGAACAGTGCTTTCACTGTTCGTAAAATCTCCAACGGTGTTGGCGTAGAGCGTACTTTCCAGACCTACAGCCCGCAAATCGACAGCATGGCCGTTAAACGTCGCGGTGACGTACGTAAAGCCAAGCTGTACTACCTGCGTGACCTGTCCGGTAAAGCAGCTCGCATCAAGGAAAAACTGGCTTAAGTCCAGCTTCCCGATGCAGAAAAAAGCAGCCTACGGGCTGCTTTTTTGTGCCTGAAATTTGCCCCTTGCCCGGAACCCGTTCATGACCACCCGCCTCGAAGAAATCCAGCGCCGCACCGACCTGTCCGTGACCCATGTAACCAAAGCCGTATTTCCGCCGACCACCAACCACCACAACACGCTGTTTGGCGGTACTGCATTGGCCTGGATGGATGAAGTGTCGTTCATCACCGCCACGCGGTTTTGCCGTTTGCCGCTGGTGACGGTGTCTACCGACCGTATCGACTTCAATCATGCGATCCCGGCCGGTTCCATCGTCGAGCTGATTGGCCGCGTGATCAAAGTCGGTAACACCAGCCTCAAGGTGGAAGTGGAGGTGTTTGTCGAGAGCATGAGTGCCGATGGCCGCGAGAAGGCGATCCAGGGTGTGTTCAGCTTTGTCGCAATTGATGACGATAAGCGCCCGGTGCCAGTGCTGCCTGGGTTTGTAGACTGATCCGAGACCGCGTCGCCGCTATCGCAGGCCAGCCAGCTCCCACATTAGCCATGCATTTCCCTGGGGGCGCGGGCTTGCCTGCGATAGGATCTACCAGACACTAAAGTACTCAGCCTGAGCCCCCATGCCCGCCATTGACCATCCCCTGATCGACCGCTTCCTCGACGCCCTCTGGCTGGAAAAAGGCCTGTCGGACAACACGCGCCAGTCCTACCGCAGCGACCTGGCCCTGTTCAATGGCTGGTTGCTGGAGAGAAACCTCGAGCTGAGCCACGCCGGGCGTGAGTTGATCCTCGATCACCTGGCCTGGCGCCTTGAGCAGAACTACAAGCCGCGCTCCACTGCGCGATTCCTCTCGGGAGTGCGTGGGTTTTATCGCTATTTGCTGCGGGAAAAGCTGATTGCTGTCGACCCGACCCTGCAAGTCGATATGCCGCAACTCGGCAGGCCGTTGCCCAAGTCCCTGTCAGAAGCCGACGTCGAAGCCCTGCTGGCCGCGCCCGACCTGAGCGAGGCCATCGGCCAGCGCGACCGCGCGATGCTGGAAGTCTTGTATGCCTGCGGCCTGCGCGTCACCGAGCTGATCAGCCTGACCCTGGAGCAGGTCAACCTGCGCCAGGGTGTGTTGCGGGTGATGGGCAAGGGCAGCAAGGAGCGCCTGGTGCCCATGGGCGAAGAGGCAATCGTGTGGGTCGAGCGCTATATGCGCGATGCCCGCAGCGAGCTGCTCGGCGGGCGCCCCAGTGACGTGCTGTTCCCCAGCCTGCGCGGCGAGCAGATGACCCGCCAGACCTTCTGGCATCGCATCAAGCACCAGGCCAAGGTCGCCGGGATCGGTAAGTCGCTGTCCCCCCACACCCTGCGCCATGCATTTGCCACCCATCTGCTCAACCATGGCGCGGATTTGCGCGTGGTGCAGATGCTGCTGGGCCATAGCGACCTGTCCACCACGCAGATTTATACCCATGTGGCGCGGGCAAGGTTGCAGGACCTGCATGCCAAACATCACCCAAGGGGCTGACAGGCCCCAATTTGGCCGCCAGCGTCTGCCCTGGCGCCCAATTGTGGTAGGCTTTGCCGGTTTGCAAAGGGGACGGTCCCGAGCCGTGTTTCCAGATCGGCGTCCTGGCCTTCGTCCCTGCATCTGCCTTCAGGAGTTCCCATGCGCTTGACCCAGATTTTTGCCGCCGCAGCCATTGCGTTGGTTTCAACCTTTGCCGTCGCCGATGACGCCGCCGAGAAGACAATCCGTAAGAGTCTGGAAAGCCTCCAGCTCGAAACTCCGGTCGAAAGCATCAGCGCCAGCCCGATGGCCGGCCTGTATGAGGTCAAGCTCAAGGGCAGCCGCGTGCTGTATGCCAGCGCCGACGGTCAGTACATCGTCCAGGGCTACCTATTCCAGTTGAAAGACGGCAAGCCGGTCAACCTCACCGAGAAGGCCGAGCGCGTTGGGATCTCCAAGCTGATCAACGGTATCCCGGTGGCCGAGACCGTGGTCTACCCCGCGATTGGCGAAACCAAGACCCACATCACCGTCTTCACCGACACCACTTGCCCGTACTGCCACAAGCTGCACGCCGAGATACCTGCGCTGAACAAGATGGGTGTCGAAGTGCGTTACGTAGCGTTCCCGCGCCAGGGCCTCGGTTCGCCGGGCGACGAGCAACTGCAAGCGGTATGGTGCGCAACCGACAAGAAAGCAGCCATGGACAAGATGGTCGATGGCAAAGAAATCAAGTCCGCCAAGTGTGCCAATCCGGTTTCCAAGCAGTACGCTCTGGGTCAGTCCATCGGGGTGAACGGTACGCCGGCCATCGTCTTGGCCGACGGCCAGGTGATTCCGGGCTACCAGCCTGCGCCACAAGTCGCCAAACTGGCACTGGGTGCCAAATAAACAGTATTGTCGAGCCTTTGACGATCAGGCCCGCCGACACGTCGACGGGTCGTTAACAGAGAGCCGCAGTTGTGCGGCTGTTTTTCACGGCCGACCTTGAGTCGGCCGTTTCATGGGGAGTTCTTCAGTGAAACCGGTCAAAGTAGGCATCTGTGGGTTAGGGACCGTCGGTGGCGGCACCTTGAACGTACTTCAGCGTAACGCTGAGGAGATTTCCCGCCGTGCAGGGCGCGGGATTGAAGTGGCACAAATTGCCATGCGTACGCCAAAGCCTCAGTACCAAACGACCGGTATTGCGATTACCAACGATGTCTTCGATGTGGCCACGAACCCTGAAATCGACATCGTCATCGAGTTGGTCGGCGGCTACACCGTCGCCCGTGAGTTGGTGCTCAAGGCCATCGAAAACGGCAAGCACGTGGTTACCGCCAACAAGGCGCTGATTGCCGTGCACGGCAACGAAATCTTCGCCAAGGCCCGCGAGAAGGGCGTGATCGTGGCGTTCGAAGCCGCCGTCGCTGGCGGTATCCCGGTGATCAAGGCGATCCGCGAAGGCCTGTCGGCCAACCGTATCAACTGGGTTGCGGGCATCATCAACGGCACCGGTAACTTCATCCTTACCGAAATGCGCGAGAAGGGCCGTACCTTCGAAGACGTGCTGGCCGAGGCCCAGGCCCTGGGTTACGCCGAAGCCGACCCGACGTTTGACGTAGAAGGTATCGACGCGGCGCACAAGCTGACCATCCTGGCGTCCATCGCCTTTGGTATCCCGCTGCAGTTCGACAAGGCCTATACCGAAGGCATAACCAAGCTGACCACCGCCGACGTGAACTACGCCGAAGCCCTGGGCTACCGCATCAAGCACCTGGGCGTGGCGCGCAGCACCGCTGCCGGTATCGAATTGCGCGTGCACCCGACCCTGATTCCGGCCGACCGCCTGATCGCCAACGTCAATGGCGTGATGAACGCGGTGATGGTCAATGGTGATGCGGCCGGTTCGACCCTGTTCTACGGCGCCGGTGCCGGCATGGAGCCGACGGCTTCGTCGGTGATCGCCGACCTGGTGGACGTGGTCCGCGCCATGACCAGCGACCCGGAAAACCGCGTGCCGCACCTGGCCTTCCAGCCGGATTCGCTGTCGGCCCACCCGATCCTGCCGATCGAAGCCTGCGAAAGCTCCTACTACCTGCGGATCCAGGCCAAGGACCACCCGGGCGTGTTGGCCCAGGTGGCCAGCATCCTCTCGGAGCGCGGCATCAACATTGAGTCGATCATGCAGAAGGAAGTCGAAGAACACGACGGCCTGGTGCCCATGATCCTGCTGACTCACCGTGTGCTGGAACAGCACATGAACGATGCCATTGCCGCGCTGGAAGCCCTGCAGGGCGTGGTCGGGCCGGTGGTGCGGATCCGCGTCGAACACCTGAACTAACGATAGGTTGCAGAGGCCCCGCAGGTTCGGCGGCCTCTGTTCAAGAATGTTGTAGAGGAGCCAGTCATGCGTTACATCAGCACCCGCGGCCAGGCACCGGCCCTGAATTTCGAAGACGTCCTGCTCGCAGGCCTCGCCACTGACGGTGGCCTGTACGTGCCGGAAAACCTGCCACGCTTCACCCAGGAAGAAATCGCCTCCTGGGCTGGCCTGCCGTACCACGAGCTGGCGTTCCGGGTCATGCGCCCGTTCGTTACCGGCAGCATCCCCGATGCCGATTTCAAGAAGATCCTCGAAGAAACCTACGGCGTGTTCTCGCACAACGCCATCGCCCCGCTGCGTCAGCTGAACGGCAACGAATGGGTGCTGGAGCTGTTCCACGGCCCGACCCTGGCGTTCAAGGATTTCGCCCTGCAACTGCTCGGTCGCCTGCTGGATTACGTGCTGGAGAAACGCGGCGAGCGCGTGGTGATCATCGGTGCCACCTCCGGTGATACCGGCTCGGCGGCCATCGAAGGCTGCAAGCACTGCGAAAACGTCGACATCTTCATCCTGCACCCGCACAACCGCGTATCGGAGGTGCAGCGCCGGCAGATGACGACCATCTTCGGCGAGAACATCCACAATATCGCGGTCGAAGGCAACTTCGACGACTGCCAGGAAATGGTCAAGGCCAGCTTTGCTGACCAGAGCTTCCTCAAAGGCACGCGTCTGGTTGCGGTGAACTCGATCAACTGGGCGCGGATCATGGCCCAGATCGTCTACTACTTCCACGCCTCGCTGCAGCTGGGCGGGCCGGCACGTTCGGTGTCGTTCTCGGTGCCGACCGGCAACTTTGGCGATATCTTCGCCGGTTACCTGGCACGCAACATGGGCCTGCCGATCAACCAGTTGATCGTCGCCACCAACCGCAACGACATCCTGCACCGCTTCATGAGCGGCAACCAGTACGTCAAGGAAACCCTGCACGCGACCCTGTCGCCGTCGATGGACATCATGGTCTCGTCGAACTTCGAACGCCTGCTGTTCGACATGCACGGTCGTAACGGCGCGGCCCTGGCCGGCCTGATGGACAGCTTCAAGCAGGGTGGTGGTTTCAGCGTCGATCAGGAGCGCTGGACCGAAACCCGCAAGCTGTTCGACTCCCTGGCCGTGGACGATGCCCAGACCTGCGAGACCATCGCTGAAGTCTATGCCCAGACCGGCGAGCTGCTGGACCCGCACACCGCCATTGGCGTCAAGGCCGCGCGCGAATGCCGGCGCAGCCTGGACATCCCGATGGTGATCCTCGGCACGGCCCACCCGGTGAAATTCCCTGAGGCGGTGCAGAAGGCCGGTGTCGGCAAGGCTCTGGAACTGCCGCCGCACCTGGCTGACCTGTTTGAGCGGGAAGAGCGTTGCACGGTATTGCCTAATGACCTGAAGGCTATTCAGGCGTTCGTCAGCCAGCATGGCAATCGTGGTAAGCCGCTCTGAGTTCTGAAAGGCTGCACGAATAAGGCAAACGGCGCTTGTCCAGAGATGGGGAAGCGCCGTTTTTCTTGGCGGGTATCGCACCCTGTTTTTGATCCGGGGCGCCCCGTTACCCCTGCAACGGATATGTCCACCGAACCAAAAATAACCCACAAGGAAACCCCTACGGTGCGGTTCACGACCCGATGGCACCTGTGCCTACTGAGCGCGCTGCTGCTCGGCCACCTGCCTGCAAGCCTGGCCGCCGTCAGCCTGCCGTTCAATCTGGTGCCGGCGTTTATCACCCTGGCGCCCATCCCCCTGGCACCCGCCGAGCGCCAGTGGCTGGCGCAACACCGAACCCTGAGGGTGGGGATTTCCATTGATGACTACCAACCCATCGACATCACCCGCGATCGTAATCGCTACCAGGGCATCAGTGCCGACTACTTGAGCCTGGTGGGGGCGCGACTCGGCGTGTCGATGCAGGTGATGGGCTTCGCCGAGCGGGCCCAGGCCGTGGAGGCCCTGCGCGCCGGGACGATTGATATCCTCACCAGCGCCAACGGCTATGAACGTGACGTGCCCGGCCTGGCCTTTACGGCGGACTATATGCCCGACCGTTCGGTGGTGGTGACGCGCGGTGCCGACGCCACGCCAAACGACGCACTCCAGGACAAGAAGGTGGTGTTGCTCGATGGCTACGCCAACGTCAAGAACGTGCATGCCGCCTACCCGCAAAGCCACATCATGCTGGCGCCCAATCTCTATAGCGGCCTCGAAGCCCTGGAGCAGGGTGATGTGGATGCGTTTATCGGCAATGAAGTGATCGTGCGCGCCTACAAGTCCCTGCGTCCTTACCTGAGCATGCAGATCAAGGAGCAAAGCCGCCTGGCGCCGATTGGTTTTGCCTTCGCCACGCGCCAGGCCGATCCCTTGCTGGGCAAGATGATGGACCGGGCGTTGCAGAGCATTGATGACTCGGTGCGCCGTGAGATCCTGGCCCGTTGGACCACCGGGCTGGGGGTGGACGTCGTCGGTGAGCGTATTCCCCTGTCGGCCGCCGAGCAGGCCTGGGTGCTGCAGCATCCCCATGTGGTGGTGGCGTCCCAGCAATACTCGCCCTATGTGTTCAAAGACAAGGACGGGCGCTGGGTCGGGCTGAATGTCGATCTGCTCAATCGCCTGTCGCGCATGACCGGTTTGCAGTTCGTCATGGAGGAAGTGTTTTCCACCGCGCAGACCCTGGCTATCCTGGAAAAGGGCAGTGCGGATATGAGCACTACCCTGGTGGAAAGCACCGAACGCCGGCGGTTTCTGGATTTCAGCCACGGCTTTGGCGGTGCCGGCTGGGTGTTTGTCGAGCGTCTTGATACGCCACCGCTGACCAGCCTCAGCCAGCTTTCGGGCGAGGTGTTGGCGCTGCCGGCGCGGCATGTGCTCGAAGGCGACATCCGGCGTGAATACCCGCAGATCCGCCTGCGCTCGGTGGCCAACTACACCGAGGCCCGCGCTCTGGTAGCCCGGGGAGAAGCGGCTGCGACCATCCAGAGTGAAGTCGAGGTGCAGAGTTATCCGAACGATGAGTTGCGGGTCGGTCGCAGTGTCGATGGCAAGTGGTCCAGTGACAACCTGGCAGTGCGCAAGGACCATCCCGAGCTGCTGAGTATTTTGAACAAGGCCCTGGAAGCCTTGCCGGTAGCCGAACTGAGCGCGTTGCGCCTGCGCTGGATGGGCGCGGTGGCGGTCCCGGTGCCCGCCTGGCAGCGTGTGCCGCCATGGGCCTATTGGACGGTCGCCACGGCGTTGCTGTTTGTGCTGGTATCTCTGGTCTGGAACAGCCGGCTCAAGCGTCAGATTCGCCAGCGTGTGGAGGCCGAGCGACGGCTCAATGACCAACTGGCGTTCAAGCGCGCCCTGCTCGATGGCATGCCCAACCCGGTGTTTGTGCGTGACCTCGCTGGCCGTTTGGTCACCTGCAACAAAAGCTATGAACAGCAGTTGGCCACCCGGCTTGAACTGATCCAGGGCCTGACCCTGCCGGAGAGTGGAATTTTGCCGGCCGCCACCGCCTTGCGCCTGCATGTGGGGCACATGGAGCAACTGGAGACGCAGCAATCGTTGTTTATCGACCGCCAACTGGAGTTCAACGGCGGTATCGCCCATGTCTATCAATGGACCGTGCCGTTTTACGATGCCGAGGGCCAGTTGCGGGGTTTGCTCGGGGGCTGGGTCGATATCAACGAGCGCAAGGTCCTGGAAACCCAACTGATGGACGCGCGTCGCGCTGCCGATGAAGCGAACTACGCCAAGAGTGCCTTTGTGTCGAACCTCAGTCATGAGATTCGTACGCCGATGACGGCGATTATCGGCCTGCTGGAGCTGGAGCAGGAGCGCGCCCTGGCCTCGGGCGCCCCTGTTTCCGAGGCGTTGCAGGTGGCCCATCGCTCGGCACGGGAGTTGATTGCCCTGATGGGAGATAGCCTTGATCTGGCGAAGATCGAAGCCGGCCATCTGCAATTGGCGCCACAGACCACTGACCTGAAAGGTTTCTTCGAAGGTATCCAGCGCCTGTTTGAAGCCACTGCGCAGAAAAAGGGCCTGCACCTGACCCTGGCGTTCGATCCCCAGGCCCAAGGCTTTTACTGGTTCGACCCGCTGCGCCTGCGCCAGGTCATGCATAACCTTTTGGGCAATGCGCTGAAGTTCACGCAAAGCGGAGATGTGCGTATACGTGTCGCCTGCCAGGTGGATGGTGAGGGTCACGAATACTTGCACCTGTGCGTCGAAGATACTGGCCCCGGCATCAGCGTCGAACAGCAGGCACGAGTGTTCCGGCCGTTTATCCAGGGCAGCCCGCTGACGGCCGCCGAACATGGCGGCACCGGGCTGGGTTTGAGTATCTGCCAGCAACTGGTGGACCTGATGGGCGGGCAAATCACCCTGCGCAGCACCCTGGGCGAAGGCACCACCGTGTGTATCGACCTGCGCCTGGACCGGGTCGGCAGTGACGACCTGCCGGCGCCGGTGGCCGCCGCGCCGGTGCTGGCTGCGGGCCGGGTGCTGTCGGTGCTGATTGTCGACGACCTGCCGGCCAACCGCTTGGTGCTGGTCCAGCAGTTGCAATTCCTCGGGCACCAGGTGGTGGCCCTCAATAGTGCCGAGGCCGCATTGCAGCGTTGGCGCAGCGAGGCGTTCGACGTGCTGGTGACTGATTGTCATATGCCGGGCATGTCCGGTTATGCCCTGGCCGAGGCTATTCGCCAGATCGAAACCCAGGAGCAGCGCCCGCGCTGCGCGTTGATTGGCTGCACCGCTGCGGCCCAGGAGGACGAAAGCCAGCGCGACCAGCAGGCGGGTATGGATGTGCTGCTGGTCAAGCCGGTGACCCTGGAGCAGTGGGCGCGGGTGCTGGCCCGGGTCACGGCGGTGCCGGCCTTCGACCTGCAGGCCCTGCGCAAGATGACCCAGGCCGACGGGCCGATTCTGCAAAGCATGTTGCAGGAGTTGGCGAACAATTTGGAGCACGAGCACCATCTGTTGGGCAACGCCATGGCCGAGCACGACCTGGTGCAGGTGCGGGCCAGCCTGCATCGCCTCAAGGGCATTTGTTGCCTGGTGGATGCGCTGCCGCTGGCCAAGGCCTGCATCGCCCTTGAAAGCAGTGCGCGGGAACACCGCGACGCTGAGCTGCCAGTGCGCTGGCAAGCCTTGTCGCAGGCATTGCTGGCACTGCGAGAGGAGATTCAGCCTTATCTGGAGCAAGAATAGGACGCGTCCTATGTGGTCGCGTCCGGGTTTTGGCTAATGTGGGCCATCCTGCACGCAGCCCCAGAGTTTTCCATGCGCTCACTCAAAGTCCTGATTCTCGAAGATCACCCGTTCCAGCTGATGGCCCTGCACCAGATGCTCAACGCCAACGGCGTGTTCAACGTGCTTACGGCCGACAGCGTCGAGGTCGCCCGCCAGTCGCTGGCGAGCAAGGGGCCGGTGGATATCGCCATCTGCGATCTGTACCTGGAGCATGGCGACTCACTGGGGCTGATCCGCGAAATGGCTGAGCACAGCCAGGCCCAGGTCCTGGTCCTGTTGAGCGACGCCGAACCGGATGTACTGGAAGGCGTGGCGAGCATGGCGCGTCATGCGGGGTTGAACGTATTGGGGTGCATGCCCAAGCCGGCTTCCGCCACTTCCATCGGGCAGATGCTCGATGCCTGCCGGCAACGCTTGCGGCCGAGCCCGCAAGCGCTGTCCTGGGAGCGTGTGCACCAGATGCTGGGAGTGAGTGAATTCGCGACCGAGAAACTTTGCGCTGAGGTCGGCGAGGCCGCCTTTGAGCGTTACGCCCGTGTCTGCTACCAACCCATCGTCAGCCAGGCCGGTGATCTGCAAGGCGTGGAGGCGTTGGCGCGCTGGCAAGACCCGGAGCATGGCCAGTTGATGCCCAGCGAGTTTCTGCCGCTGCTGGAGTTGGCCGGCCTGGAGCAGGCCTTTACCTGGTACGTGCTGGACCAGGTGTTGCGCCTATGCGCCCAGGTGACCCGGGACACGGGCCTGGAACTGCCGGTGTCAGTCAACATTCCCGGGCGGTTGCTGGATCAGGAACACTTCGCGCTCACGCTGCAAGGCCTGCTGCAGCGCTTTGCCGTCCCGGCGCGCAACCTCACCCTGGAACTGGTGGAAACCTCGCGCCTGAAGACCGACAGCGCCCATGTCACCGGTTTGCTGCGCCTGCGGATGATCGGTTGCAAGTTGTCCATTGGCGATTTCGGCATCGGCGGTACCAGCCTGCAGCGGTTGCTGGAGCTGCCGTTCACCGAGCTGAAGATTCCCCCGGCGTTTGCCAGCGGGATGGCGGGTGACGAACGCAAGTGTGCGGTGGTCGCCGGGGCCATGAGCATGGCCCAGCACCTGGGGGTTGGCGTGGTCGTGACCGGAATTGAAACCCCCGCCGACCGTGACGCGGTGCGCGCGCTGGGGCCGGCCTGGCTGCAGGGTTGCCTGATCGCTCATCCGATGAGTGCCCAGGCGCTGCAACACTGGCTGGCGAAATCTACGGCGATTGCCTTGTAGGAGCCGGCAAGCCGGCCGCTGCACAAACCTAGGCCAACCCGTGTTCCTGCACATAGATGAACAACGCGGCATCGCTGATCAACCCCAGCTTGCGCATGGCACTGACTTTCTGCGCGCTGACGGTCTGCTTGCTGCGATTGAGGTGCGCGGCAATCTCGCCCACCGTCTTGCCACCTGCCAGCAGGCGGATCACCTCCAGTTCCCGGGGTGACAACTGGTGCTGCGAGTGCAGGCGATCAGCCCCCACTGCACCGGCCAGGGCGAGCGCCTGTTCAATGGTGCGGGCCACATAGGGCCGCTGCTGGCGCACCTTGTCGATGGCTTCGGGCAACTCGTCGGCCAGGCTGGCCTTGCTCAACAGACCCATGACCCCCAGTTCCAGGATCGAGTGGAACAGGCCGGCGTTGTTGAGCATGGTCACCACCACAATCGGCAGGTCCGGGTAATGCCGGCGCAGGTGTTCGATCAGGCGCAGGCCATCGGCCTGGGGCTCGGCGGGCATCATGAAATCGGTGACCAGTACATCGCAGGGGCAGCGTTGCAGCAGGGCGGCCAGGGCCTGGGGCGAGGTGGCCTCACCGACGATGCGCACCTGCTCGTCGCGCTCCAGCACTGCCCGCAAACCGATCAGGAAAATCGGATGATCGTCGGCGATGACAATACGCAAGGGCTGTTCAGACGCGTCTCTCACGGTGGACTCCGGCAATAATCAGGAGATTCTAGCCTGTCGGCGGCTGTTTTCTCTCTGTCATATTTGCCATGCATGCTCGATAAGCTCAGCTCAAAGGCGAACTTTGTGCTTTTGGCGTAGGTCACTTATCTGTAGGCGCGAGCTTGCTCGCGAAAAACGTCAACGATAATGTAGGGCATCCTGAACGAACGTGGCGCTCTCAGGTTTTTCGCAAGCAAGCTCGCGCCTACACTGGTTATTTATTTTTCTCATGATTGAGTGGTGATCGAGATGGAAAGTATCAGCCTATTGCTCGGTGAAGCGCTGAGCCCTTATCAGGTCACGCTGACTACCTCGGGTGTACACGGCGAGAGCCTGGTGACAGTGAAGAGCCCCACGGGCGCAATCGTGGTCGAACGCGAAGTGGATCGTGCGCAATTGACCGACAAGCGCGCCTTGGTGGACGTGGTGGACTGCCTGCTCCGCGACCTGAAAATCGCCGAAGGGCGCCTGGAACCTTCGGTAATCGCGGCTTTGCGCAACGCCGCCCAGACGCGCATCAGCGTCCAGGCGTGAAGAAATTTTTATCTTCGGAACCTTCCTATAGGAAGGCCAGTCAGACCATGTAACAGCAGGATCAAGCATTGTGCTCCGGTGCTTGTAGCTTGTTGTACTGGTCTTTGTAGGCCACGTTTAACCCCGAGTTGTCTCCCCACTGCTCGGGGTTTCTTTTTGCCCTGGATTTATCAGGGCAGCGGCGTTTCGCTGAAAAACCTCGGGTTGTCCTTGAGGTATTGCTCGCGCATCAGCGGGTCCAGCCCGTTGGCGTAGGACTGGCGCAATGTCTCCTGGGGAATATTCTGCAACTCGCGATTGATATGGGTAATGGCCTCGCGCCCCATCGGGGTGTCCGAGCAACCGATATGAATCCGCTGATAGCGCGCCGTGCCCTTGATCGGATAGAACACCAGGTCTTGCGGATCAATACCCTGTTGCGCTGCCTGGTATCGGATTTCCGTCCAGTAGCCCAACACGGCTTCCAGCCGCCCCAGGCGCTGCATCTGCAGCAAACTGCCCAGTGCGTCGTTACCGTAATGTGGGGCCAGCTTGAGTGGATCGGCGTGATTCAACTGTTCGTCCACCCCAGGTCCGTAGCTACGCTCGGCGACGATCCCAAGACGCATCTGCTGCAGGTCGAGAAACCTCGCCAGATCGAACTGGCCATCCACCACATAGCTTGCCAGGGCGCCCTGCTGGTTGCGGCGAATCGCGATGCCATTGCTCAGCACGGCGAACGCCGGCGCGGAAAACACAATGTTCCTGGCCCTCACGGGGGTCCATACCAACGATGGATCGCAGGTGAAGGAGGGCGTGTTGAGCATTTGCAGGCCTCGGGCGCGATTGACGTGCAGGATCTGGTGACGATACTGCGGCAGGCGCTCGATCAACAGCGGCAGCAGTTTATCGACGCTGCCCTGGCCCTTTTGCGGGCCATCGAAAATGGTCATCGGTGGCAGGTCACGCACCAGCCAGGTCAGGGTGTCCTGTGCCTGGCTCGAGAGCGGCAGCATCCCCAGCAGCGGGGCGATGAGCCATAGGCGCCGCAACGCCCTGATAAAACGGCCGGCCATTATCTTGAGAGTGCTCCACGGGGCATCAGATCGCGCCATCCTTGCGCAAACGGGCCACGGCGTCGCTGTCGTAGCCCAGGGATTGCAGAACCACGGCATTGTGTTCGCCCAGCTCTGGCCCGACCCACTCGCAACTGCCTGGGGTGTCCGAGAGCTTGGGCACGATGCCGGGCATCTTGAAATCCTTGCCGTCGGGCAACTGGGCCTTGAGGAACATTTCCCGGGCGAGGTATTGCGGGTCGCCCAGCATATCTTCGGCGCTGTAGATCCGGCTGGCAGGCACTTCGGCCTGGTTCAGCTGCTCCACCACCTGGGCCAGTGGCAAGCTGTTGACCCAGCGGTCGATTACGCCGTACAGCTCGTCGCGCCGGCTATCGCGGCCATCATTGCTGGCCAGTTGTGGGTCATTGGCCAGGTCTTCACGGCCAATGGTCAGCATGAAGCGCTTGAAGATTGCATCGCCATTGGCGCCAATCTGCACATGCTTGCCATCGGCGGTGGTATGGATTGATGACGGGGTAATGCCCGGCATGATGTTGCCGGTGCGCTCGCGGATAAACCCGAACACATCGAACTCGGGGATCATGCTTTCCATCATCGCGAAGATCGCTTCATACAGCGCCACATCCACCACTTGACCGAGGCCGCCGTTGACCTCGCGATGGCGCAGGGCCATGAGCGCACCAATCACCGCCCACAGCGCGGCGATGGAGTCGCCGATGGAAATCCCGGTGCGCACTGGCGGGCGGTCTTCGAACCCGGTGATGTAGCGCAGGCCCCCCATGGATTCACCGACCGCGCCGAAGCCCGGTTGATCCTTCATCGGCCCGGTCTGGCCAAAGCCCGAGAGCCTTACCATTACCAGCTTGGGGTTCAGGGCGTGCAGGGTGTCCCAGCTCAGGCCGAGTTTTTCCAGGACGCCGGGGCGGAAATTCTCGATCAGGATGTCGGCGTCTGCCAGCAACTGCTTGAGGATCGCCAGCCCCTCTGGATGCTTGAGGTTGAGGGTCAGGGACTGCTTATTGCGTGCCTGGACAAACCACCACAGCGACGTGCCTTCATACAGCTTGCGCCATTTGCGCAGCGGGTCGCCGCCGTCGGGGGATTCGACCTTGATCACTTGGGCACCGAACTCGGCGCAGATGCGCGAGGCGAACGGGCCGGCGATCAGGGTGCCCAGTTCGATGACTTTCAGGCCGGCGAGCGGTTTGGCGGTAAACGACATGAGGATCCTTACTAACGCAGGAAGGTATGTATTGCGTTTTAACATAGGCGAGTGCTGCAGGGATAAGGATGATGCAGCGCAGGATTCGTTGAATGACCCCGCCATCGGTTAGACTGGCCGCCTTTCCCTGTCTCTAGAAGTCCGTTCATGGCCCAGCCGTCCACGACCTACAAGTTTGAACTCAACCTGACCGACCTCGATCGTTCGGTGTACGAGAGCGTCAAGCAAACCATCGCCCGTCACCCCTCGGAAACCGAAGAACGCATGACCGTGCGTTTGCTGGCCTACGCCCTTTGGTACAACGAGCAGTTGTCGTTTGGTCGCGGACTGTCAGATGTAGACGAACCAGCCCTGTGGGAAAAAAGCCTGGATGATCGGGTTTTGCACTGGATCGAAGTCGGCCAGCCCGATGCCGACCGCCTGACCTGGTGTTCGCGCCGTACCGAACGTACCAGCTTGCTGGCCTACGGCAGCCTGCGGGTGTGGGAAGGCAAGGTGGTGCCGGTGGCCAACAACCTGAAAAACGTGCATATCGCCGCCGTGCCCCAGGAAATTCTGGAAACCCTGGCCAAGGACATGCCCCGGGTGATCAAGTGGGATGTGATGATCAGCGAAGGCACGATTTTCGTCACCGATGACCGCGGCCAGCACGAAGTGCAACTGCAGTGGCTGGTCGGCGAACGCGGCTGATCCTGTCAGGACGGGTTTGTGTGGGAGCTGGCTTGCCCAGTTAAGCGAAGGCAATCTTCAAAGCAGCGAAGATCACATGTGGGAGCGGGCTTGCTCGCGAAGACGTCGGCCCAGCAAGCATTGATGTTGACTGACCCACTGCTTTCGCGAGCAAGCCCGCTCCCACACACGCCCGCTCCCACATTTGATGTTTGTCGTTACTCATAGTGTTTTTTAACCGTTGTATTGCACAGAAGCCCCCATCACCCCATGCGCATCGATCCCCGCCCATTGCCCGCTGTCCTGCCGTTCCTCGGTGAATTGCCACCGTTGCTGACCCGTCTCTACGCCGCCCGTGGCGTGACCTCGCAGGATGAGCTGGATAAAAGCCTGGCGCGGCTGATTCCCTATCAGCAGCTCAAAGGGATTGAGGCTGCCGTGGATTTGCTGGTGACGGCCCTGGAGCAGCGCCAGCGCATCCTGATCGTCGGCGACTTCGACGCCGATGGCGCCACCGCCAGCACCGTGGGCACCCTCGGCCTGCGCCTGCTCGGGGCGGCCCATGTGGATTACCTGGTGCCCAACCGCTTCGAATACGGCTACGGCCTGACCCCGGAAATCGTCGCCGTGGCCTTGCAGCGCGAGCCGCACTTGCTGATTACCGTGGACAACGGCATCTCCAGTGTCGAGGGTGTGGCGGCGGCGAAGGCGGCGGGTCTCAAGGTGCTGGTCACCGACCACCACTTGCCCGGCGATGAACTGCCGGCAGCCGATGCCATCGTCAACCCGAACCAGCCCGGTTGCGGGTTCCCCAGCAAGGCCCTGGCGGGCGTCGGGGTGATTTTCTACGTGCTGATGGCCCTGCGCGCGCGCCTGCGCAGCCTGGGCTGGTACGACAAGCAGCCGCAGCCCAATATCGGCGAGTTGCTCGACCTAGTGGCCCTGGGCAGCGTGGCCGACGTGGTGCCGCTGGATGCCAACAACCGCATCCTGGTCCATCAAGGCCTGGAGCGGATCCGCGCCGGGCGTGCGCGGCCGGGGATCAAGGCGATCCTGGAAGTGGCCAAGCGCGACCACGCACGTATCACCTCAACCGACCTGGGTTTTATCCTCGGCCCACGGCTGAATGCGGCCGGGCGCCTGGATGACATGAGCCTGGGCATCGAATGCCTGCTCACCAGCGACTTCGCCCTGGCCCGGGAAATGGCCGCGCAGTTGGACGGCATGAACCAGGACCGCAAAGCCATCGAGCAGGGCATGCAGCGCGAGGCCCTGGCCCAGCTCAAGGACTTGCCGGTGGAGTCGATGCCATTTGGTCTGTGCCTGTTCGACCCGGAATGGCACCAGGGTGTGATCGGGATTCTCGCCTCGCGTATGAAAGAGCGCTATTTCCGCCCGACCATTGCCTTTGCCGATGCCGGTGATGGCCTGCTCAAGGGCTCCGGGCGTTCGGTGCCGGGCTTTCATATCCGTGATGCCCTGGCAGTGGTGGCCAGCCAGCACCCGAACCTGATCGCCAAGTACGGCGGCCACGCCATGGCGGCGGGCCTGACCTTGCCTGAAGCCAACTTCCCGTTGTTCGCCGAAGCCTTCGACGCCGAAGTGCGCCGGCAACTGCGTGAAGAAGACCTGACGGGGCGCCTGTTGTCCGATGGCACCCTGGCGGTGGAAGAGTTCCACCTGGAACTGGCCCGTGCCCTGCGCAACGCCGGGCCCTGGGGCCAGCACTTTCCCGAGCCGTTGTTTCATGGGGTGTTTCAACTGGTGGAGCAGCGGGTGGTGGGCGAGCGGCACCTCAAGGTAGTGCTCAAGAGTGAGTGCGGCGCGGTGAAGCTCGATGGCATTGCCTTTGGCATCGACCGCGAGGTGTGGCCGAACCCGACCATTCGCTGGGTGGAGTTGGCCTACAAGCTCGACGTCAATGAGTTCCGCGGCCAGGAAACCGTGCAATTGATGATTGCCCACATCGAACCGCGCTGAACCCTGTGCAATCCCCGGTTGTCGACTAGTCTCTAAGCACTGTGTGATTGGTCTTGTGACCTTGTCTGTTTTTTAGCCCGAAGGGGACGGGCCTTTCATCTTCTCGTCACGCGTACCGGTCAGACAGAACCCTGGAGCCAATGCCCACCGGATACGAGAAGAGGTGCCCCATGAGTCTGTTGCTTGAACCCTATACCCTGCGCCAATTGACCCTGCTCAACCGCATTGCCGTATCGCCGATGTGCCAGTACTCCGCCGTCGATGGGCTGGCCAACGACTGGCACCTGGTGCACCTGGGCAGCCGCGCCGTTGGCGGCGCCGGGCTGATTTTCAGCGAAGCCACCGCCGTTACTGCCGATGGCCGCATCACCGCCCAGGACCTGGGCCTGTGGAACGATGCCCAGATTGAGCCGCTGCAGCGCATCACACGCTTTATCAGCGCCCAGGGCGCGGTGGCGGGCATTCAACTGGCCCACGCCGGGCGCAAGGCCAGCACCCATCGGCCGTGGATCGGCAAGCATGGCAGCGTCAAGCCCGAAGACGGTGGCTGGGTGCCGGTAGGTCCGTCTCCCATCGCCTTCGACCCGCAGCACACCGCGCCCCGGCAGTTGGACGAAGGGCAAATCCAGCAAGTGATCGCCGACTTCGTGGCCGCCGCCAGGCGTGCCCTGGCCGCCGGCTTCCAAGTGGTGGAAATCCATGCCGCCCATGGTTATCTGCTGCATCAATTTCTCTCGCCCTTGAGCAATCAGCGTCAGGATCAATACGGCGGATCCTTTGAAAACCGCATCCGCCTGGTGTTGCAAGTCACCCAGGCGGTGCGCGATGTGTGGCCGCAAGAGCTGCCGCTGTTTGTACGCGTCTCGGCCACCGACTGGGTGGAAGACGGCTGGAACCCCGACGAAACCGTGGAACTGGCACGCCGCCTGAAAGACCTGGGTGTGGACCTGATCGACGTGTCCTCCGGTGGCACCGCCGCCAATGCCGAAATCCCTATCGGCCCCGGTTATCAAACGCGCTTTGCCGAGCGCGTGCGCAAGGAATCCGGCATGGCCACCGGCACGGTCGGGATGATTACCGAACCGGCCCAGGCCGAGCATATTCTGCGCACCTGCCAGGCCGATATCATCTTCCTGGCCCGGGAACTGCTGCGTGATCCGTACTGGCCGCTGCACGCCGATGACGACCTGGGCGGCCGCAAGGCGACCTGGCCGGCGCAGTACCAGCGGGCTACCCACCGCGACCAGCCGATCCATGAGTCGGATTTGCGCAACAAGTAACCCCTCCAGCCGCCGCTGACCCGCCGGGTCAGCGGGCCTCACGTCGCCACTGTGGCCAGGCCAGCAACGTCGCGGCCCGCAACAACCACTCGAATGGCCCATAGGGATGGCGGCGTAGCCAGTGCGCGCTCAACCCCATTTGCAGGATAAAAATCGCAGCCGCCATGGGGAGCAGCAACCAGGGCTCGACCTGATTGACCCAGCCCGCGCCGTAGCCGGTGAATAACAGCCCGAGGACCATGGATTGCATGAGGTAATTGCTCAAGGCCATCTTGCCCAGCGGCGCCAGGCACGCACACAGCCTTGCGCCAGTGGCGGTGTTGAACAGCGCCAGCATCCCTAGGCAATAGGTGGCAGTCAGCAGCGGTGCTGTCAGTTGGCCGAGGCCGAAGGCAAAGGTTTCCAGGCCGCCGCCTGGTCTGTAAGCGGCGGTCAGGGCGTAGACCAGCGCACCGAGCAGGCCCAGTGGGGCGGTCATTAGCAGCAGACGCCGGGTACGGGGTGCCCAGGCCTGTGAAGAGGCCAGCCACTGCTGGCGCCCGGCGGCGTAACCGAACAGGAACATCGCCAGGGCGCTGGGCCCTTGCAATAGCCATAACGCAGGCACCGTGGCCCATACTTCCCGGCTGTGAAATTGCACGGTCTGCAGGGCTCCAGCGGAAAATGCCGCGAGTTTTGCCTGGGCCTCGTCATGGCCAGTGCCTACCCATTGCCCTTCCAGGCCCTGTAAGACACCCAGCACCATCCACAATGAACAAGCGACCACCACCAGACCGATAGCCCACCGCCGGGCGCGGGCCGCTGACAGGTTGCGGGCGGCCAGCAGCACCAGGCCCAACAGGGCATAAGTCGAGAGAATCTCGCCGTAATACAACAGCGCGCCATGGGCCAGGCCGAGTATCAACAGGGCCAGTTGCCGGCGCAGCATGCGTGGGACGAATGCTGCTTCGGCACGTTCGGCGGCTGCCATTTGCAGGGTGAAGCTGTAGCCAAACAGAAAGGAAAACAGCAGGTAGAACTTGGTCTCGAACAACCACGCCACCAGCAGCCGCACCCCGTGATCGAGCACGCTGGCGTAGGTCGGGTTGCTGGAGGTCGAAGCGTAGTAGGGATCGGCAAAGGCCCAGATATTGACGCTGAGAATGCCGAACAAGGCAAACCCGCGCAGCGCATCGACCTGGACCAAGCGCGCGTTGGCCGTTGCTGGCATGCTCAACGCCCCTGCAGTAGGTGAACCACCAGGCCCCGCAGGACCGTGGTCTGCTGCTCGGGGTGAAAGTCCGGGTCGGCCGCCACCCGGGCGAACATGCCATCGATCAAGGCCGCCAGCCAGTTGGCTGCTTCGGGCACGCTCAGCGCAGTGTGCAATTGCCCGGCCTGGTCAGCCGCCCGTACCAAGGCTTCCAGGCCGTCACGCAAGGTGCGGTCATTGGCCTTCACCAGGCGCGCCACGGCTTCGTCACGATGGCCCAGGGCCGAGATCTCCAGCGCCAGGCCGGCGTAGTGGCGGTCGCAGGCCAATTGGCAGACATGATCGAGGAAAGCCAGTAACTGCGCCATCGGATCAGCCGCCTTGGCCAACGGCGCCATGGCCTGTTGGATCTGTGCGCCTTCACGGGCCACCAGCGCCAGCAGTACCTCGTGCTTGCTGGCGAAATAGTGGAACAAATTGCCCGCGCTCATACCGGCCCGGGCACAGATATCAGCGGTGCGCGTGGCGACAAAACCGGCCTCGGCAAAACACTGGGACGCGGCATCCAGCAGGGCCATGCGTTTGCTTTCGCGTTGCTGGGGGTTAGGGGGGCGCATGCCTGCCTCATTCATTAATTGAGTGGTCACTCAATTTATAAGGCGTAAGAATTATCTGCAAGCTTTTTGCTTCGAGATCATTATTTAAGTGAATACTCTAAAAAAATCTCACAAGCGCCAGGATAGTTTCTACGCTTGAAGTAAGACGGCTTCTGGCCCAGGAAGTCAGTCTGTTTACGCGCTGGGGCATTGCACTTCGCGGACAGGGTTATGGGCATCGGGAGTTGTTGTTTATCACACGGAGAAACAGTCCATGGCCAAGTCCATTGGTGTCGCAGGGGTTCTGGTGCTTTTTTTCAGCCGCAAGCTGTCGTTGCATGGCCGCCGGTTGAGCTCGGATGAGGCGCAGTTGCTTGAGCAGTACCGTGCCCTGACCGAAAACGATCAAATTGCCATGCGTTATTTGATTGGTGCGATGAGGAGTATTTCGCGTTTTTGAACCGGGTGGGGGCGTTCCCACGCCGCAATGAGCGTGGGAACGTTGGGCATCAACTGTACTTGCGCTTGTCCGGTGCGGGCGGGAAGTACTGGTACAACCAGGTTTCACTCAAGGTCCGGTCATTGGTGCGGATGAACAGGCGCATCTCCACCGGCGCGACGCTGTCGCTGGTCGGGTACCAGTCGAAGAGAATGCGGTAGCCCTTGATGTCGTCGAGCACCAGCACGCTGAAGTCTTTCACTTCGCCATGGGAGCAGGTGACCACAGGCTCGATCCCGGTACCTGCGGGCAGGCGGTCGAGGCCACCGCCTTTGAAGTCCACGGCAAAACGGCGGGCCCAGACCGGCGGGTAATGCTCACCTGGCGCCCAGCCTTCGGTGAAGCCGCCCATGCCGGAGCGGGTGGCGTTGACTTGTGCCAACGGTGTGCTGACCGGGGGCAGGGCGCTCCAGTAGAGCTTGTAGCCAAAGGTCAGGGAGTCGCCGGCGGCCACCGGTTTTTTCGGGGTCCAGAAGGCGACGATGTTGTCCATGGTCTCGCCGGTCGTAGGAATTTCCAGCAGATCGACAGAGCCTTCGCCCCACGCGGTGGTCGGCTCCACCCACAGGCTTGGGCGCTTGCTGTACCAGTCGACGGTGTCCTGGTAACTGGCGAACTCATGGTCGGTCTGCACCAGGCCGAAACCTTTCGGGTCTTTATCGGCGAAGGCATTGAACTGCAGAGTGGCTGGGTTGTTCAGCGGGCGGCAGATCCACTCGCCGTTGCCGCGCCACATCGCCAGGCGATCGGAGTCGTGGATCTGCGGGTGGATGGTGTCGCACATGCGCCGCTCATGGGTGCCGCAACTGAACATGCTGGTCATCGGCGCGATGCCCATCTGCTGGATTGCCGTGCGCGCATTGATATGGGCGTCGATGGCCATCACCACCTGGGTGGCCTGGCAGTCGATATCAAAACGATAGGCACCGGTGGCGCTCGGCGAGTCGAGCAGGGCGTAGACCACGAAACGGGTGCTGTCCTTGTCCGGCGTCTCGAACCAGAACTGGGTGAAATCGGGGAACTCTTCGCGTTTATTGGCGTAGGTGTCGATGGCCAGGCCGCGTGCCGAAAGACCGTACTGGCCGGTGTTATCCACCGCACGGAAATAGCTGGCGCCAAGGAAAGACACCACGTCGTGGCGGTCCAGTTCCGGGGCCTTGAACAGCTTGAAGCCGGAAAAACCCAAGTCGCCTTTGAGCTGCTTGGTATCGACCGTGGTTTTTTCATAATTGAACAGCGACGGACGGAAATGCACCTCCCGCGCCTGGCGGGTCTTGGGGTCGACACTGTGCATGCGCACCGGGGTCTTGAAACCCATGCCGACGTGGAAAAACTGCACGTCCAGCTGGCCTTTGAGGTCTTTCCACAGCGAATGATTACCGTCGTAGCCGATGGCATTGAAATTCTGCGGGGTCATGGTCGCCAGGGTCGGCGGCAGCACCTGGCGGGTGTCCTGATACTGCTTACCAGCCAGTTGCTTGGCCTGCAGCTTGAGCCAGTCGAAGTCGAACGCCTTGGCGTCGCCATCGGCTGCACGATTCCCGGCCCAGGCCTGGGCGGCCAGCAGACCACTGGCTGACAGCCCGGTGTAGGCCGCGATGGCCATGGACGCTTTGAGCAAATTCCTGCGGTGCATAAATACAACCTGTGGTGAGCAATCCCGTGCCGTTCCTGGCGCGTGCTGGATCAGAAATTACGGTTCGGACATGCCTTCGGCCAAACGCAACGGACATTAAACAGATGCTGAATAGCTTAAGGGGTTCGGTGGGGAAGGAAAATTGATTGATAGCGGTATGATGGCGTTGCATATGAAACAAGACGTGTCAGCCGGGGGGATCCTGTAGGGGGCGGCTTGCCTGCGATGGTTTTGGGTCGGTGTACATATCCATTGCTGCGGTCACGGCGGCTATTGGTTCCGCCCTTACGTGAACTGCCCCCCGAATGTTGGACACCTGACCCCTCGGGAGGGTGTTCCATGACGAAATACAACCTAGCGCTCAAGCAATCACTGATTG
>NZ_JAEKDC010000035.1:0-41121 GCF_016405645.1 Pseudomonas sp. MF5691 | reverse complement strand
TCCGACATTGATTTGGGGGGCCGCCGCGATGGGCCATCCATGGCCCAGCGCGGCTAACCCGGCGTCCTGCCGGGTTACCCCCCAAATCAATATCGGATGACGGCCAGCGTGGTTTAACGGGGCGCCTCAGATCAAAAGCAAAGCGAGGCGGCCTTAGAGCCGACCTGATCGTCGAGGCGTGCGCGTACCTCTGTGGGAGCTGGCTTGCCTGCGATGGCGGTGTCTCAGCCAATACATTTATCGACTGATACACCGCCATCGCAGGCAAGCCAGCTCCCACAGGGGAATGCAGCTTCGCGCCCCGGCTTTGGCATTGCTGTCGATGTTGCTCTGCTTTTGATCTGGTTTTTGATCTTAGGCGCCCCGTTAAACCACGCTGGCCGCAGGCAGGTATTGCGCAGTGGGCACCCCGGCATGGATGCCGGGTTAGCCGCGACACGGCCATGGATGGCCGATCGCGGCGGGCCCACGGAGCAATGCCTGACTGCGGGCATGCCGAGCCTAGGCGAGGCACCGAGTGGTGGGGCAAGAGCCCTTTTGGTTACTTTTGGGGCTCTTTTCCAAAAGTGACCCGCTGTAAGAGCGGAACCAATAGCCGCCGTAACCGCAGCAACGGATATGTACACACCCCCCAGAAGAGAACTATGTAGAGACTCATGCCGCGATAGCGGAGGGTCAGGCGACTTCTCTACAGCCGGTTAAACCGCAATCGCAGGCAAGCCAGCCCCCACAGTGTCAGGGTCGGTAGAGGTGGGCGTGCCCTGCGCGATACAGCGAGGATTCGCTGAAGCTGTCACTGGCCAGCACTCGACCCACCACAATCAGCGCGGTGCGCCTGAACCCCTTGGCTGCCACTTTGCTGACAATATCCGCCAAGGTGCCAATCGCCCAATCCTGATCCGGCCAGGTCGCCCGGTGTACCACGGCAATCGGGCAATCTGCACCGTAATGCGGCAGCAGCTCGGCGACGATTTTCTCCAGGTGATTGACCCCCAGATGCACGGCCATGGTAGTGCCGTGGCTGGCCAGGCTGTCGAAGGACTCCCCCGCAGGCATCGTGGTTTTATCGGCATAGCGGGTCAGGATCACGCTTTGGGCGATATCCGGTAAGGTCAGCTCCGCCTCCAGCAACGCGGCACAGGCGGCCACGGCGGTGACGCCGGGAATGATCTGGAAGGGAATTCCCAGTGCGCGCAAATGGCGGATTTGCTCGCCAATCGCGCCATACAGGCTCGGATCGCCAGAATGCACCCGCGCCACGTCCTGGCCCTGTTCATGGGCATGCTTGATCAACTCAATGATCTGCTCCAGGTGCAGTTCGGCGCTGTTGACCAGGGTTTCGGCCTGATGGCCTTCAAGCACGGCGGCCGGCACCAGAGAGCCGGCGTAGATAATTACCGGGCAACTGCGGATCAGCCGCTGGCCTTTGACGGTGATCAGTTCCGGGTCGCCGGGGCCTGCGCCGATGAAGTAGACGGTCATGGAGGATTCCTGTGAAAAAGCCGGCGAGGCGGGCTGCAGATGAAGACCGCTCATGATCAAGGAGGCGGATTATCGGGAATTCAGCCCGCGCACGCCAATGCAAAGGTGGCTTGCGGGCTTTTCTGGCGGTTGATCAACAGGCGGGCAGGGCGCTGGGCCAAGTGCTCGGCCAGGGCCAGGGCGGCGCTTTCGGCGATGCCGTGGCAGCCGGTATGGGCAAACGCGACAGCAGAGCGGTGGCTCAATTGCGCTTCGTGGATCGCCAACTGTTCGGCACTGAAAAACTGCAGTGGCAACCTCAAGTGTTCGGCCAGGGCCAGTAACCCTGGCTCATCCTGTTTACGGTCGATACTCGCCAGTGCGCTGATGTGCCGAGGGTCGATTCCCGCGCCAGCCAAGGCTTCATTGAACAGCGCCAATAGCGCCGCGACGCTGCAGCCACGCTGACAACCCAGGCCGACCACCAGGGTCGGCGCGGTGGTGGCTGCTGTCATGCCGAGTGCTGGTCGTCGCGATTGCGTCGGAACAACCAGGCGCTGATCAGGCCCAGGGCCAGCCAGAACGCAACATTGGTCAGCTGCGACGCGATCTTGAACTGCGCTTCCAGGGCCTGCGGGGCGAGCATCGAGTGCACTTCGGGCTGTGGCGCGCCAATCACATGGGGCACCGCCAGGATCGCCACGCCGAGGATCTTCAGCAGCCAGTTGCGACCAAACACAATCAGCGCGATACCGGCGGCGGTGGAGGCTGCCGCGCCGATCCACCAGATCTGCCGTTGCGCCAGGTCCGCCGCAGCGGTGCCGGGCAGTTCCGGTGGCAGGCCGAGGGTCGGTGCCAGCACAAAGGTGGCGTAACCGGCCAGGCCCCAGAGCAGGCCCTGGGCGGTGCGGGTCGGGGCGCGCAGGGTGTACAGGCCGGCGAGCATCAGCGCAAAACCTACGGCGACCACCAGGTTACCGCCAGTGGTGGACAGCACGCGCTGCCAGCCGTCTTCCGGTTCCCAGGCCTCGGCGTCGTGGCTGTGGGCCGCAGCACCAGGCGCATGCTCATGCACTTCGGTCGTGGCCGGGGCGTTTTCGTAGGTTTCCGCCTGCTGAATCAGCGGAGCCACCCAGAAACTTTGCAGCAGGGTCAGCAGCAGGGCGGCCAACAGGCCGGTGAAACCTGCGGTTTGCGCAATTCGCTTGATCATGGTTGCAGGTCTCAATGGCACGGGAAGGCGGCGCTGTGGCGCGTATCGTGGGCGGCGTTGTGCACGGCCTCGATATGGGAGAACCCGGCGAAATACACCAGGCACGCACCGAGGATCGACGCGCCGATAGCGGCGGTCAGGCGTTGGCTCAAGGTGGCGGAGCGGCTGGCGGTGTGTGAGGTGCTGCTGATGATCGACATGGCACGTCCCTTTCGAGTGGCAGGGTGACACGAGCGCATGAAAACCCCGCGAGCCGGGCACGCAGGGTTCTGAACAGCGCCCGCCCACCGCGGGTTTGTTATTTGATTTTTCGGGCCGGTCTCCGGGCTTGCGAGGGGGCTCTCCTGATTCCTGAAAGCATCGCCTTCCCATGCCAGAAGCACAGTGGCTGTGACGCTTCGCTCGCTTACCGTTGCGGGGGCAGCACCGGATTGGTCATGCATGCATGATTGACCGGTTTCCCGTTTCACCCTGTAAAGGGCACCCGAAACAAGATGTGTAGGAGAGCATGGGCGCGGGATGGCCGTCAATCTGTAGCTGGGCACCGCGGCTCTTCGCATGGTTTTGAATTGACCGTCCCTCAAGCACTGCGTAGCCTTGCACCTTCGAGGTTCTTCGGCTGCGGTCGAAGCTAAGAAGGGAACGCGGTCCAAGCCGCGGCTGCCCCCGCAACTGTAAAGGGTTTATCTGACTGCCACGCCACTGCCAATACGGCGGGAAGGCGCAGCCAGCGCCAGCCGCAAGGCCGGCAAGCCCCAAGCCAGGAGACCTGCCTCGCAACCGATTTTCCATTTCAACCGGGCGGGGTGATCCGGTGACGAATCCAGCACCTGCACGCCGCTGCAGGGCCAGTCGTCCCGTATGCCCGCCCCAAAGGGCATCCGATGAAAACACTGGCCAAACTTCCCGTCACTATCGTCACCGGCTTTCTCGGCTCGGGCAAAACCACCTTGCTGCGGCACATGCTGGACAACGCCCAGGGTCGGCGCATTGCTGTGATCGTCAACGAATTCGGCGAACTGGGTATCGACGGCGAGATCCTCAAGCAGTGCTCCATCGGTTGCACCGAAGAAGAAGCCAGCGGGCGCGTGTATGAACTGGCCAACGGCTGCCTGTGCTGCACCGTGCAAGAAGAGTTCTTCCCGGTGATGCGCGAGCTGGTGGCCCGTCGTGGCGACCTCGACCATATCCTCATCGAAACCTCTGGCCTGGCGCTGCCCAAGCCCCTGGTGCAGGCCTTCCAGTGGCCGGAAATCCGCAGCGCCTGCACGGTTGACGCGGTGATCACCGTGGTCGACAGCCCGGCCGTGGCCGCTGGCACCTTTGCCGCGTTCCCGGACCAGGTCGACGCCCAGCGCAAACTGGACCCGAACCTGGACCACGAATCGCCACTGCACGAGTTGTTCGCCGACCAACTGGCCAGCGCCGACCTGGTGATCCTCAACAAAACCGACCTGATCAGCCCTGAAGACCTGGCCCGTGTACGCCTGGAAGTCGCCGAAGAACTGCCGCCAGCAGTGAAAATCGTCGAAGCCAGCAGCGGCCGCCTGCCTCTGGATGTGCTAATTGGCCTGGGTGCCGGCTCCGAGGAGCATATCGACGGGCGCCATAGCCATCACGATCATCACCACGAAGGTGAAGACGACCACGATCACGATGCGTTTGACTCCATCTCCATCGACCTGCCACAGGCTGATGAAGCGCTGCTGCTCGATGCCCTGACGCAATTGGTGGTGCAGCACGGCATCCTGCGGGTCAAAGGCTTCGCCGCGATCCCCAACAAGCCGATGCGCCTGTTGATCCAAGGCGTGGGCACGCGCTTCGACAAGCACTTCGACCGGGCCTGGGGCGCTGACGAAGCGCGCATCACACGGTTGGTGCTGATCGGTCAGGACCTGGATGCGGCGGGCCTTGAAGCGCAATTGCGCGCCGCGCTCAGCGTTTAACCATGCACCTGCTCAGGACCCAGCCCGGTGGCTTCGTCTCCGATGACAACATCGCCGACCTGGGACAAACCCCCGCCGAGCTGGTGATCCTGTGCAGCGGCGATTCCAGCCTGGCGTTGCTGGCCGAAGCCGCCCAGCAACTGCCCGACGACTACCCGAGCCTGCGCCTGGCCAACCCGATGCAGGTGCAGAACCACGCCTCGGTGGACCTGTATGTGGATGAGGTGCTGCGCCACGCCAAGGTCATCCTGATATCCCTGCACGGCGGCATCGGCTATTGGCGCTACGGCATCCAACGCCTGGTGGAGCTGGCCGAGCAGGGCGTGCAGTTGATCCTGGTGCCGGGGGATGATCGCCCCGATCCCGAACTCAGCGGCCTGAGCACCGTGGGTGTGGTGGAGCGTGACCGCCTGTGGCACTTTCTGCGCCAGGGCGGGCTGGGGAATGCGCTGGATTTCTATCGTTGCCTGGCCAGTAGCTTCCTGGGCCGCGATTACCCGTGGGCCGAGCCGCAAACTCTGCCGCGCACCGCGATCTATCACCCGCGCGCCGCCAATGCCCGCCTCAATGACTGGCAGGCGGACTGGAACACCGATTGGCCGGTGGCAGCGGTGCTGTTCTACCGCTCGCACTTGCAGGCGGCCAATACCGGTTTTATTGATGTGTTCTGCCAACGCTTGCAGGCAGCGGGCCTTAACCCGCTGCCGATGGCGGTGGCCAGCCTGAAAGAGCCCGGCTGCCTGACAGTGGTCGAGGATTTGCTGGATGAGGTCGGGGCGGCGGTGATTCTGAACACCACCGGCTTTGCCCAATCCAGCCCCGAAGCGCCCCATCTGCGGCCGTTTCGCCGCAATATCCCGGTGATCCAGGCGATCTGCGCCCAGGACAACCAGCCCGGCTGGGAAGCCAGCGAGCAGGGCCTCGGCCCGCGTGATCTGGCGATGCACATTGCTTTGCCGGAGCTGGACGGGCGCATCATCAGCCGCCCGATCAGCTTCAAGGACCTGGCCTGGCGCAGCGAGCGCAGCCAATCGGACGTGGTGTGCTACCGCGCGGCCCCCGAACGCATGGACTTTGTCGCCGAACTGGCGCGGCGCTGGGTCGAGCTGGCACGGGTGCCGCATGCCGACAAGCGCATTGCGCTGATCCTCGCCAACTACCCGACCCGTGATGGGCGCATCGGTAATGGCGTGGGCCTGGACACCCCGGCCGCGGCCTTGAATATCCTGCGGGCCCTGCAGGCCGAGGGTTATCCGCTGCCGGATGCATTGCCGGCCAGCGGCACTGCGCTGATCCATGACCTGCTCGGCGGTGTCACCAACGACCTGGACAGCCTCGACCTGCGCCCCTGCCATCAAAGCCTGGGCCTGGACGAATACCAGGCGATGTTCAATCGCTTGCCCGAGGCCAACCGCCAGGCCGTGCTGGAACGCTGGGGCACGCCTCATAACGATCCGATGTGCCGCGACGGGCGCATGATGATCGCCGGCCTGCGCCTGGGCCTGACCTTTGTCGGCATCCAGCCGGCGCGGGGCTACCAGGTGGATGCCAGCGCGGTGTACCACGACCCGGACCTGGTGCCGCCCCACGCTTACCTGGCGTTCTATTTCTGGCTGCGCCACACCTACGGCGCCCATGGCGTGATCCACGTCGGCAAGCACGGCAACCTGGAATGGCTGCCGGGTAAAGGCGTCGGGCTGTCCGAGAACTGCTGGCCAGATGCATTGCTGGGACCGCTGCCGAACATCTATCCGTTTATCGTCAATGATCCGGGCGAGGGTGCCCAGGCCAAGCGCCGGACCCAGGCGGTGATCATCGACCATTTGATGCCGCCGCTGACCCGCGCCGAAACCTATGGCCCATTGCGCAGTCTGGAATTGTTGGCGGATGAGTATTACGAGGCGCAGTTGCTCGATCCGCGACGCGCTCTGGAGCTGCAAAAGGACATCCTCAAGCTGGTGCGCGAAACCCGCATCGATCAAGAGCTGGAACTGGATAACGAGGCTGACGCTGCCGTCTGGCTGCCGCGCCTGGACACCTACCTGTGCGATCTGAAGGAGTCGCAGATCCGCGACGGCCTGCATATCTTTGGCGAGTCGCCCGAAGGTCGCCTGCGTATCGACACCTTGCTGGCCCTGCTGCGCATTCCGCGTGGCGATGGGCGGGGTCCGCAATCAAGCCTGCTGCGGGTATTGGCCAAGGCCTTTGAGCTGGGCTTTGACCCGCTGGACTGCGCGCTGGCCGAACCCTGGACCGGGCGCCGCCCCGAGGTGCTGCAGAAGATCGACGGGCAGTTGTGGCGTACCGCTGGCGATACTCGCGAGCGCCTGGAGTTGTATGCGGCGCGGTTGATCGAACAGGCGCTGGAAGGCCCGCTCGAACAGCTTGAGGAGCCGGGCTGGGAGGAGGTGAAATCGGTGATCGAAAGCCTGCGCATCGTCGTCGCACCGCGCCTGGATGCCTGTGGCCCGGCCGAAATGCATGGCTTGCTGGAGGCGTTGAGCGGTCGTTTCGTGCCGGCGGGCCCCAGTGGTGCGCCGAGTCGTGGGCGCCTGGATGTGCTGCCGACCGGGCGCAATTTCTTCACCGTCGACGTGCGTAACCTGCCTACCACGACTGCCTGGCGTATCGGTTTCCAATCCGCAAACCTGATGCTTGAGCGGCACCTGCAGGACCATGGTGACCATCTGCGTCAGTTGGGGCTTTCCGTGTGGGGCACCGCGACCATGCGCACCGGCGGTGACGATATCGCCCAGGCCATGGCACTGATGGGCGTGCGACCGGTGTGGGCCACGGGCAGCCAGCGTGTCGATGATTTTGAGATATTGCCCATCAGCTTGCTCGACCGCCCGCGAGTTGACGTCACGCTGCGGGTGTCGGGGTTCTTCCGCGATGCGTTCGCCAACCTGATCCGCCTGTTCGATGCTGCGGTGCAGGCGGTCGCGGCGCTGGATGAGCCGGACGACCTGAACCCCCTGGCGGCCAAGGTGCGCAGCGAGCGCGAGGCGCTGCGCAAGTCGGGCCTGGATGAAGAGGCTGCGGCCAAGCAGGCCGGCTGGCGCATTTTCGGCGCCAAGCCTGGGGCCTATGGCGCGGGTGTGCAGGGCGCGATTGACGGTCGCCTGTGGCAAAGCCGCGAAGACCTGGCCGAGGTCTACCTGAATTGGGGGGGCTACGCCTATGGCGGTGCGGATGAAGGCACCGCCGCCCGTGAACAGTTCGCCCAGCGCCTGAGCCAGGTGCAGGCCGTGCTGCAGAACCAGGATAACCACGAGCACGACTTGCTCGACTCCAATGACTATTACCAATTCCAGGGCGGTATGCTCGCCGCCGTGGAAACCCTCAGTGGCGCCAAGGCCGCCAGCTACCATGGCGATCATAGCCAGCCGGACTTGCCGAAAATCCGCACGCTGAAGGAAGAGCTGAACCGGGTGATCCGTTCCCGCGCCGCCAACCCCAAGTGGATCGAAGGGGTCAAGCGCCACGGCTATAAAGGCGCGTTCGAGATGGCGGCGACGGTGGACAATCTGTTCGCCTTCGACGCGACCACGGCGCTGATCGATGACCACCAATATGCATTGCTGGCCGATGCTTACCTGCTCGACCCCGACACCCGGGCGTTTGTGCAACAGCACAACCCCGCGGCCTTGCGCGACATGACCGAGCGCATGCTGGAAGCCCAGCAGCGCGGTATGTGGCAGGCACCGGGGGCGTACCGCGAGGCATTGGAAAACCTGTTGCTGGACATAGAAGAAGACAGTTGATGACTGACATCCCCCATTTCCCACTGTCGGCAGTGGTCGGTGCCGACGACCTGAAGCTTGCCCTGTGCCTGACCGCCATCGACCCGAAGATCGGTGGCGTGCTGATCGAAGGCCCGCGCGGCATGGCCAAGTCCACCCTGGCTCGCGGCCTGGCGGACCTGTTGGCCAGCGGGCAATTCGTCACCTTGCCGTTGGGCGCCACCGAAGAGCGTTTGGTCGGCACTCTGGACCTGGATGCGGCGCTGAGCGAAGGCCGTGCGCAGTTTTCCCCTGGGGTGCTGGCCAAGGCCGATGGCGGGGTACTGTATGTGGATGAGGTCAATCTACTGCCTGATCATCTGGTGGACCTGCTATTGGATGTAGCCGCCAGTGGCACCAACCTGATCGAACGCGACGGTATATCCCACCGGCACTCGGCGCGTTTTGTGCTGATCGGCACGATGAACCCGGAAGAGGGTGAATTGCGTCCGCAGTTGCTGGATCGGTTCGGTTTCAACGTGGCATTGAGCGGGCAGACTTTGCCGACCGAGCGCGGGCAGATCATCCGTCGGCGCCTGGATTTCGATAGCGACCCTGGGGCGTTCTGCGCGCAGTGGGCTGACCAGCAAGCGGCGCTGCGTGCGCGTTGCACCCAGGCCCGTGCACGCCTGGAAAGCATCGCCCTGGATGACCAGGCCCTGGCGCAGATTACCGAGCGCTGCTTTGCCGCTGGTGTGGATGGCCTGCGCGCCGATCTGGTGTGGTTGCGCGGGGCGCGGGCCCATGCGGCGTGGCGTGGGGCTGCGGCCATCGCTGAAGAAGATATAGAGGCCGTTGCCGAATTTGCCCTGCGCCATCGTCGCCAGGAGCATTCATCTGCCGCCCGCCCACCGGAAAATGCGCCGGCGCCCAAACCCACTGACCCCAGCAGCGGCCAGGGACAGTGGGGTGAAATGCCTCCGTCTACACAAGTAACGGGTGCCCGCCGTGAAATACCCACCTGGCCAAAAAAGCCCTAGGCATTCGCCCCCGACCTGACGCGGGGGCGGATGCCCGGCCCAAGGCGGGTCGACTGGATCAAGGCAGGCAAGGGCGGGCGCGCAACGGCGCCGAGGGGATGGTCAATTGGCCGGGCACCTTGTTGGGCGGGCGACCACAATCGCGTAAAGACCTGGTGTACTGCAACCGCAGCCGTGCCTCCCATGAGCTGTGGCTGGTGATTGTCGATGCCTCGGCGTCCACTCGGCGGCATCAGGCGCTTAGCGATGCCAAGGGCTTGCTCGCGCAGGTGTTCGACGACGCCTATCGGCAGCGGGCGCGACTGGCGTTGTTGACCGCCAGCGGGCAAGTGCCGAGCTGGCAGGTACAAGGCTTGAAAGCGGCCAAGGGCCTGGGGCGTTGGCTGGATGGCCTGGGCGCCGGCGGAGGGACGCCGCTCCTGGCGGCGTTGACCGAGGCCGGGCATTGGCTGGCGGCGCGGCGCAAGCGCTATCCGGCTGAACAGCAGCGGTTGCTGGTGATTACCGATGGCCGGCTCAAGGATATTGGTCAATTGCCGGCGTTGGATTGCCTGGGGCTGTTGGTGGATATCGAACGTGGGCCGATCCGGCTGGGGCGGGCGCGGGAGCTGGCCGCCGGGTTGCAGGTGGATTATCGGCATATTGATAGCCTGTAGCGCTGCTGCTATCGCTATCGCGAGCAAGTCCGCTCCCACATTCGGCCGCGTACATCCTTTGGAATGCGCTTGAATGTGGGAGCTGGCTTGCCTGCGATAAGGCCCTCAAACCCACCGCAAAACGATCAGCTAGCCCCCGGCACATTCGGCCAAAGATCCGCCACCAGAAACAGCCGCTCCGCTTCCTCCCAATCCCCGCCGTTCTGCATCATGCGCACCAACAACTGCGCCGGCGCCATCGGGTCCAGGTCGACCAGCCAGCGCTGCATCTGCTCTTCACTCCAGATTTCTTCCGCCGGGTAATGCGCCGGCGCCAGCCAGGCATGGCGCGGCAGGGGCTGCCAGCGGCCCGGCGGGCTGGCCTGGATAAAGTCCTGCCAATCGCGCTGATGCAACCAGCGCCCGCGCAAATGCTGGGGGTGGGCGCCGAAAGGCGGGGCGGCCTCGCCGGGCCAGGGGTACAACAGGTAGCCGCCGAGCCACAGATGGGCGGTGAACTCCTGGATATCCAGCGTCGCCAGCACCTCCCGGCTTTGCGCCCTGGCCGAGATGGGCAGTTGGTGGTCTGCCAGATGCGCCAGCTTGCGATCCAGGCGGTCGTGACAACCCGGGCCCAGCCATTGCGCGGTGTCCTGGCCGTTGCCGTCCTGGGGGCCGAGGTAAAGCTTGATCGCCAACTCCAGATGATGCACGCCGTCACGGTCGCGCAGCAGCATGTCCAGCTCACCCAGGGTGTGCCCGGCCTGGCGGATCGGCAGGTTGGCCGCCAGCAACTCCACGCCAGGGGCGTGCTGCACGGCAAATTGCCACAGGCGTTCGTAATACAGGCCCAGGCGCCGGGTGCGTGCCAGGCTCAGCCAATGCAGCAGGGCGCTGCTGTCCTGGTCCAGGCGCCTGAGCCATTGCTCCAGGGCCGCAGGCTGCTGCACCCAGTCACTGCCGGCCAGGGGGTGACGTTGTGGCCAGGGCGTCTGCGCGAGCATCGGCGGGGCGAGGATCACCCACGCCAGATCCCGCACTGCGGGATGACGCAATTGACGGGGCAGAGGCTGCAGGTCGGGAAACGGATTCATGGTCCGAGCATAGCTGTTTCCTACTCGCCGCGTGCCCCCTGGAAGTGTTGAGAACCGTTGTCGTCTGGGGCCTGGGGCGACAAAGGATTTTGTCTAATGCGGCCTTTCGCCCATAATCGTTCTTTTTGCCAGACCCAAACCCTGCAGGAGCCCCATGGAGCAATTTCGCAATATCGGCATCATCGGTCGCCTGGGCAGTACCCAGGTTCTGGACACGGTCCGCCGGCTGAAAAAGTTTCTGCTTGAGCGCCACCTGCATGTGATCCTCGAAGACACCATCGCCGAGATTCTGCCGGGCCACGGCCTGCAGACCTCGTCGCGCAAAATGCTCGGTGAAGTCTGCGACATGGTGATTGTGGTCGGCGGCGACGGCAGCCTGCTGGGCGCCGCCCGGGCCCTGGCGCGGCATAACGTGCCGGTACTGGGGATCAACCGGGGCAGCCTGGGGTTCCTCACCGATATCCGCCCCGACGACCTGGAAGTTGAAGTGGCCAAGGTGCTGGACGGCCACTACCTGGTGGAAAACCGCTTCCTGCTGCAAGCCGAAGTGCGCCGCCATGGCGAAGCCATCGGCCAGGGCGATGCCCTCAACGATGTGGTGCTGCACCCCGGCAAGTCGACGCGGATGATCGAGTTCGAGCTGTATATCGACGGCCAGTTCGTCTGCAGCCAGAAGGCCGACGGCCTGATTGTCGCCACGCCCACCGGGTCCACGGCCTATGCGCTGTCGGCCGGCGGGCCGATCATGCATCCCAAGCTGGATGCCATTGTGATCGTGCCGATGTACCCCCATATGTTGTCTAGCCGACCGATTGTGGTCGATGGCAACAGTGAGTTGAAAATCGTGGTCTCCAAAGACATGCAGATCTACCCGCAAGTTTCCTGTGACGGGCAGAACCACTTCACCTGCGCCCCCGGTGACACCATCACCGTGAGCAAAAAGGCGCAGAAGCTGCGGTTGATCCACCCACTGGATCACAACTACTACGAAGTGTGCCGCACCAAGCTGGGCTGGGGCAGCCGCTTGGGGGGTGGAGGCGACTGATGCTCGATCCCGCGCGTAGCTACGACCTGATTGGTGACGTGCACGGTTGCGCTCATACCCTTGAGCACCTGCTCGACCAGATGGGTTACCACAAGCAGGGCGGCGTCTGGCGCCACCCATCACGCATGGCGGTGTTCCTCGGCGATATCATCGACCGTGGCCCGCGCATCCGTGAGGCGCTGCATATCGTCCACGACATGGTCGAAGCCGGCCAGGCGCTGTGCATCATGGGCAACCACGAGTTCAACGCCCTGGGCTGGAGCACCCTGGCGCCGCCCGGCAGTGGCAAGCAGTACGTGCGCGAACATTCGCCACGCCACGCACGGCTGATCCACGAGACCCTGACCCAGTTCGAACACCACCCCGGCGACTGGCATGACTTCCTCGGCTGGTTCTACAACATGCCGTTGTTTGTCGATGCCGGGCGTTTCCGCGTGGTGCACGCCTGCTGGGATTCGGGGTTGATCGAACCGCTGCGCCGGCAATTCCCCGACGGCTGCATCGACGAGCATTTCCTGCAGGCGGCGGCGGTGCCGGGCAGTTTTGCCTGCAACGCCTTCGATCGCCTGCTGCGCGGCACCGATATGCGCCTGCCGGACGGCCTGACGCTGACCGGCGGCGATGGCCTGACCCGTTCGTTCTTTCGCACCAAGTTCTGGGAAGACGACCCGAAGACCTACGGCGATATCGTGTTCCAACCCGATGCCTTGCCCGATCCGGTGGCCCGTACGCCGTTGTCTTCGACCGAGAAAAACTCCCTGTTGCGCTATGGCGTCGATGAACCCTTGCTGTTTGTCGGCCATTACTGGCGCAGCGGCAAACCGGCGCCGATCCGCTCGAACCTGGCCTGCCTGGACTACAGCGCAGTGCTCTACGGCAAGCTGGTGGCGTATCGCCTGGATCAGGAAACCTGCCTGGACCCCAACAAGTTCGTGTGGGTCGATGTCGAGCGCCCTGAGGTGATTCATGAGTAACGTGGCCGTTTTACGCTTGCCGCTGACGGTCGATCTGGCTGGCTTCGTCAAACTGTTGCAGCGCATGCAGGTGCCCCATCGCGTCAGTGAAGAGGCTGGCGAGCAGGTGCTGTGGGTGCCGGACGCGATCAGCGAAGACGTGCGCAGCCTGTATCAGCGCTTCCCGGCCGGCGATCCGGATCAGCAGCTGGATATTCCCCAGGAACCGGTAGCCAAGCGTCCCGGCTTCCTCCAGCAACTGCGCCACAGCCCGCTGACCGCGGGTGTGTTGCTGCTGAGCCTGGTCGTCGCTGCGGTCACGATGCTCGGCGACAACTTGCAAGCCATGAGCTGGCTGACGTTCCTGAATTTCCACGTGGCCGGTGAGTACCTGTATTTCACGCCCCTGGCCGACAGCCTGGCGGCAGGGCAGTGGTGGCGGTTGATCACGCCGATGCTGATCCACTTCGGCATCCTCCACCTGGCCATGAACGGCATGTGGTACTGGGAACTGGGGCGGCGCATCGAGGCCCGTCAGGGCAGTATCAACCTGCTGGGCCTGACGATGCTGTTCAGCCTGGCCTCCAACTATGCGCAATACACCTTTGGCGGGCCGGGCCTGTTCGGTGGCCTGTCCGGCGTGTTGTACGGCTTGCTAGGCCATTGCTGGATCTACCAGTTGCTTGCGCCCAACCCGGCGTATCGCCTGCCGCGCGGCGTGCTGGTGATGATGCTGGTGTGGCTGGTGCTGTGCCTGTCGGGCCTGGTCTCGATGATCGGCTTTGGCGAAATCGCCAATGCGGCCCATGTCGGCGGCCTGGTGGCGGGTTGCATCACCGGTTTGCTCGGCGGGTTGTACAGCCGCCATAAACGTAACGCTTGAATCTCTGCCCATTATTGAAGGAAGAGTCTTATGTCCTCTTTTGCTGAAATGATCGAAAACATCACCCCGGATATCTACCAGAGCCTCAAGCTCGCCGTGGAAATCGGTAAATGGGCCGACGGCCGCAAGCTCACTGCCGAACAGCGCGAGCTGTCGTTGCAGGCCATGATCGCCTGGGAGCTGCAAAACCTGCCGGAAGACCAGCGCACCGGCTATATGGGCCCGCAGGAATGCCAATCGAAGTCGACCCCGGTGGAAAACATCCTGTTCAAGTCGGATGCCATCCATTGATTGAGATTGGCCGTGGTGCAGTCAGCAAGATGTCGGCGCAACTGGGTTCGCCGACCGTTCAATACGCTTTTCGCCTGGGCGACACCGAGGTGCCGGTCAACCCGTTGATTGGCACTCATATACGCCTGGAATACCTCGGTGCGATCCACTGCACCCATTGCGGACGCAAGACCAAGACCAGCTTCAGCCAGGGCTATTGCTACCCGTGCATGACCAAGCTGGCCCAGTGCGACCTGTGCATCATGAGCCCTGAGCGCTGCCATTTCGATGCCGGCACTTGCCGCGATCCGGCCTGGGGCGAGAAATTCTGCATGACCGACCATGTGGTGTACCTGGCGAACTCGTCGGGGATCAAGGTCGGCATCACCCGCGCCACCCAGTTGCCCACGCGCTGGCTGGACCAGGGCGCGAGCCAGGCATTGCCGATCATGCGCGTGGCCACGCGCCAGCAATCGGGCTTTGTCGAAGATGTGCTGCGCAGCCAGGTCGCCGACAAGACCAACTGGCGCGCCTTGCTCAAGGGCGACGCGGCAGCGGTAGACCTTGCGCAGGTACGCGACGAGCTGTTCGTTTCCTGCGCCGACGGCCTGCTGCAATTGCAGGAACGCTTTGGCCTGCAGGCCATCCAACCGGTAACCGATATCGAGCCCCTCGAAATCCGCTACCCGGTGGAGCAATATCCAGCCAAGATCGTCAGTTTCAACCTGGACAAGAACCCGATTGCCGAAGGCACGCTGCTGGGGATCAAGGGCCAATACCTGATCTTCGACACCGGCGTTATCAATATTCGTAAATACACGGCTTACCAGCTCGCCGTGCATCAGTAGAAGGATTTCACGTATGCGCACCGAACAACCGAAGATGATTTACCTGAAGGACTATCAGGCGCCCGAGTACCTGATCGACGAGACTCACCTGACCTTCGAGTTGTTCGAGGACCATAGCCTGGTCCACGCGCAGCTGGTGATGCGCCGCAATCCCGAGCGCGGCACCGGCCTGCCGCCGCTGGTGCTCGATGGCCAGCAGTTGGAACTGCTGAGTGTGGCCCTGGGTGACCAGGAACTGAGCGCCACCGACTACCAATTGAGCGACAGCCACCTGACGTTGCAGCCGACCAGTGACAGCTTCACGGTCGACACCAGCGTGCGCATCCACCCGCAAACCAACACCGCCCTGGAAGGCTTGTACAAGTCCGGTGGCATGTTCTGTACCCAATGCGAGGCCGAGGGCTTCCGCAAGATCACCTACTACCTTGACCGCCCGGACGTGATGAGCACGTTCACCACCACGGTGATCGCCGAGCAGCACAGCTATCCGGTGCTGCTGTCCAACGGCAACCCGATTGCCAGCGGCCCCGGCGAAGACGGTCGGCACTGGGCGACCTGGGAAGACCCGTTCAAGAAGCCGGCCTACCTGTTCGCCCTGGTGGCTGGCGACCTGTGGTGCGTCGAAGACACCTTCACCACCATGAGCCAGCGCACCGTCGCGCTGCGCATTTATGTCGAGCCGGAAAACATCGACAAGTGCCAGCACGCCATGAACAGCCTGAAGAAGTCCATGCGTTGGGATGAAGAGGTCTATGGTCGCGAATACGACCTGGATATTTTCATGATCGTCGCCGTCAACGACTTCAACATGGGCGCCATGGAAAACAAGGGCCTGAACATTTTCAACTCCAGCGCCGTGCTGGCCCGTGCCGAAACCGCGACCGATGCCGCGCATCAGCGCGTCGAGGCCATCGTCGCCCACGAATACTTCCACAACTGGTCGGGCAACCGCGTGACCTGCCGCGACTGGTTCCAGCTGTCGCTCAAGGAAGGCTTTACGGTGTTCCGCGATTCGCACTTCTCTGCGGATATGAACTCGGCCACCGTCAAGCGTATACAGGATGTGGCCTACCTGCGCACCCACCAGTTCGCCGAAGATGCAGGGCCGATGGCCCACGCTGTGCGCCCGGACAGCTTTATCGAAATCTCCAACTTCTACACCCTGACCGTGTACGAAAAGGGTTCGGAAGTGGTCGGGATGATCCACACCTTGCTCGGCGCCGAGGGCTTTCGCAAAGGCAGTGACCTGTACTTTGAACGCCACGACGGCCAGGCCGTGACCTGTGATGACTTTATCAAGGCCATGGAAGACGCCAACGGTGCCGACCTGACCCAGTTCAAACGCTGGTACAGCCAGGCCGGCACGCCACGCCTGCTAGTGAGCGAGTCCTACGACGCTACCGCCAAGACCTACAGCCTGACCTTGCGCCAGAGTTGCCCGCAAACCCCGGACAACGTAGAAAAACTGCCATTCGTGATTCCGGTGGCCCTGGGCCTGCTGGACGCCAATGGGGCCGACTTGCCGTTGCGTCTGGCCGGTGAAGCGGCGGCGCAGGGCACCTCGCGAGTGTTGTCGGTGACTGAGGCCGAGCAGACGTTCACCTTCGTCGATATCCCTGAACAACCCTTGCCGTCGCTGCTGCGTGGCTTCTCGGCGCCGGTGAAGCTGAGCTTCCCCTACAGCCGTGACCAGTTGATGTTCCTGATGCAGCACGACAGTGACGGCTTCAACCGTTGGGAGGCGGGCCAGCAACTGGCGGTGCAGGTGTTGCAGGACCTGATCAGCCAACACCAGCAGGGCCAGGCCTTGGTGCTGGATCAACGGCTGGTCAATGCGCTGCGCAGCGTGTTGAGCGACGAAAGCCTGGACCAGGCCATGGTCGCCGAAATGTTGTCGTTGCCGGGTGAAGCCTACCTGACCGAAATCAGCGAAGTGGCTGACGTCGATGCGATCCACGCTGCCCGCGAGTTTGCGCGCAAGCAGTTGGCCGATAACCTGTTCGAAGGCCTTTGGCTGCGCTACCAGGCCAACCGCGACCTGTCGCGCAACACGCCCTACGTGGCGTCGGCCGAGCACTTCGCGCGCCGCGCCCTGCAGAACATCGCGCTGTCGTACCTGATGCTCAGCGGCAAGCCCGAAGTACTGGCGGCGACCCTGGAGCAGTTCGACGCGTGTGACAACATGACCGAACGCCTGACGGCATTGGCGGTGCTGGTCAACTCGCCGTTCGATGCCGAGAAGGCCAACGCCCTGCAAGTGTTTGCCGAGAACTTCAAGGACAACCCCCTGGTCATGGACCAATGGTTCAGCGTCCAGGCCGGGAGCGTGTTGCCGGGCGGGCTTGCACGGGTCAAGGCCCTGATGCAGCACCCGGCGTTCAATATCAAGAACCCGAACAAGGTGCGCGCGCTGGTCGGCGCCTTTGCCGGGCAGAACCTGATCAACTTCCATGCAGCCGATGGCTCGGGCTATCGCTTCCTGGCGGACCTGGTGATCGAGCTGAATGCCTTCAACCCGCAGATCGCCTCGCGGCAGTTGGCGCCACTGACCCGCTGGCGCAAATACGACAGCGCCCGTCAGGCGCTGATGAAGGCTGAGCTGGAGCGCATCCGTGGTTCGGGCGAGCTGTCCAGCGATGTGTTCGAGGTGGTCAGCAAAAGCCTCGCATGACGGCCGACTCACCACTGGCTGCCTACCAGCGGGCCCTGGCCGATGGTTTTGTGGCAGACGACGCGCAACGCCGGGCGGTCGAGGCGTTGCAGGCCTGCCATGGGGCGTTGCACCAGGGCGCCGACGCACCGGTCACCGGCGTTTATCTGTGGGGGCCGGTGGGGCGGGGCAAGACCTGGCTGATGGATCAGTTCCATCAGAGCCTGCGGGTGCCCGCGCGGCGCCAGCACTTCCATCACTTCATGGGCTGGGTCCATCAACGTCTGTTCCAGTTGACCGGCACCCCGGACCCTTTGCAGGCCCTGGCCCGCGAGTTGGCCGGGGACGTGCGGGTGCTGTGTTTCGACGAACTGTTCGTCAATGACATTGGTGACGCGATCATCCTCGGGCGCCTGTTCCAGGTGATGTTCGACGAAGGGGTGGTAATGGTCTGCACCTCCAACCAGCCGCCCGGGCAGTTGTACGCCGACGGTTTCAACCGCGAACGCTTCATGCCGGCTATCGAGGCGATTGAGGCCCATATGCAGGTGGTGGCGGTAGACGGCAGTGAGGATCACCGCTTGCATCCGGGCACCGCCGAGCAGCGCTACTGGGTCGATCAACCACAAGCATTGGCTACGGTTTTCCAGCGTTTGAGCGCTGGACAAGCCTGCAGCGAGGCGCCGGTTATGGTCGGTTCGCGGCGCATTGTTACGGTGCAGTCCAGCGAAACGGTGCTGTGGTGCCGCTACGCTGATCTGTGCGAACAACCGCTGGCGGCCATGGATTTCATGCAGCTGTGTGATCGCTATAGCGCCATATTGCTCGGCGAAGTGCCCGGGCTGAGTGCTTCGACCCGTCCTGGGCGGATTGCCCGTGGTACCGAGGATGGTGCCCAGCGCGTGGAGGCGGGCGACCGCGAGCTACCGGCGTTGTCGGTGCACGATGACAGTGTGCGCCGGTTTATCGCCCTGGTGGATGAGTGCTACGACCGCAAGGTCCCGCTGTACATCGAAGCGAGGGTGCCCTTGGCCGAGTTGTACACCGAGGGTTACCTGGAGTTTGCGTTCCGCCGCACCCTCAGCCGTTTGCAAGAAATGCAGTTGCAACGCTTTGGTCAGTAGTGGCCATTGGCCCACTGACACAATCATTTGCCTGATGGCTTTTTCCCGCGCCAAGTTGTAGTTAATCTCCTTCATCTAACCCCTACACCCCGCTTACAATCGAGCTTTTGCGGGGAGCTCATCCCTGCCGGGCAGTTATCGAGGAAGGAAATGGAAGCCGCAGAAATATTGGTGCTGCAAGCCAGCTACAGCAACTCCGTGCACGCCGAGGCCATTGGCCTGTTGCTCAACCACTATGCACAAGACCCCATGGGCGGTGGCCATGCCCTGTCCGCCGACCTGCTGCAACAATTGCCGGCGGAATTGGCCAAGCGTCCCCATGCCTTCAGCGTGCTGGCCTTTGTTGGCGGCGAGCCGGCCGGGCTTGTTAACTGTTTTGAAGGGTTTTCGACCTTTGCCTGCCGGCCGCTGGTCAACGTGCATGATGTGGTGGTCAAGGAACCGTTCCGAGGCCTGGGCCTGAGCCAGAAAATGCTGCAAAAGGTCGAGGAAATCGCCCGCCAGCGCGGTTGCTGCAAGATCACCCTGGAAGTGCTGGAAGGTAATCCAGTGGCGCAGGCGTCGTACCGCAAGTTCGGCTTCGATGACTCGATCTTCGACCCAGCCCATGGCCGCATGCTGTTCTGGAGCAAGGCCCTCTAAATCCTCAGGTCGTTCCCGCGCTCCCCTTGGGAAGGTTCGACCAGGCAAAAAAAAGCGCCCTGTACAGGGCGCCAAATTGACCTTCACCACCAGAGCATAATGGTGCCGGGTATTACTCGTGCATCAGCCTTTGGGTTGCTCAGCATCCCGCGTGTGTTGGGTGGATCCGGATTCAGCACCCTTGGCGTCGGCAGCCGCCGTCTGTTCGGTGTCGCTGTGGATTTGTTTCTGGGTGAAGCTGAAATTATCGAAGTGCTCCTTCACGCGCTCAGCGCCGCCTTCGGCGAAGGCGGCAGCGGAGGTCAGGCCCAGCAGGCCAGCGAGCATCAAGGTTGAAAGTTTCATCGCAGGTATTCCCATTAAAAGTGATCGTGTCTGCACCGTCCCTGGTCAGATTTATGGGAATAGTCTGTAGGAAGCTAATTAAGTGGGGGTTAACGTCAAGCACATCCAAAGTTAACCGCAGGGGTTAACTCTGGACGGGGCGCGGGTCGTTTACTTCTGGACCACACTCCGGGGTGTGGTACTGGCTTTGGGCTTGATCAGGCTGAAGTCGATCAAGGCCTTCTGCGAACGCTGGTAGGGATCGCCGATCAGCAATGGCCGTGGCTTGAAGCTGTCGCTGACCAGGCTGCGGCTGCGGTCCAGTTCGTCGAAACTCAAGCCGGCCAGGTCGGCCCAGGTATGAATCAACTGCGAGCTGCTGTAGGGCCGTTGTATATCGCCCTGCATGTTCCAGTCGTGGGTGGCGCGCCACTTCGGCGAGGCCCAGGTCATGAAGGGGATGGTGTACATCGGGGCTGTCGGCTTGCCCTCGTTGCGGCCCAGGGTGTCATGGCCCGCTGAGTCGAACACATCCTCGCCGTGGTCGGAGAGGTACAGCAGGAACCCATTGGGGTCGGTCTTGGCGTAGTCCTTGATCAGGCTCGACACCACGAAGTCGTTGTAGCGCACTGCGTTGTCATAGCTGTTGTAGGTCGGCAGTTGGTCGTCACTGACCGCGTCCGGGACACCCTGGCGGTCGGTAAAGGTGTCGAAGCTTGGCGGGTAGCGGTACTGATAGCTCATATGGGTACCCAGCAGGTGCACCACGATCAGCTTGCGCTCGGCCTTGTCGGCCAGGGCCTTGGAGAACGGCTCCAGCACGTCGCCATCGTACTGGCGGGCGTTCTGGTTACGGTTGTTGTTGAGGTACACCTGCTCGTCGGCCTGTTCGGAGAACGTGGTGAGCATGGTGTTGCGCTTGGTCATGGTCTGCTGGTTGGTGATCCAGAAGGTCTTGTAGCCGGCCTGTTCCATCATGCTGACGATGGAAGGGGTCTTCAGATACAGATCCGGATTGTCTTCATCGGCAAAGGTCAGTACCTGTTGCAGCGCCTCGATGGTGTAGGGGCGCGGGGTGATGACGTTGTCGAACACATCCAATTGGTCACGCAGCTTGTCCAGCTCCGGCGTGGTCTTGCGCGGGTAGCCGTAGAGGCTCATGCGCTGCCGGTTGGTGGACTCGCCGATCACCAGCACCAGGGTCGACGGTTGGCCGGCCATGCTGTCCTTGAAGTTGCTCAGGGGCGGGATCTTGCTGACGTTGTCGAGCATGCCCTGCATGTTGTTCAACTGCTGGGTGTAGCGGCGATAGGCAACAATCATCTGCCACGGCACGGCAGGTTCGACCCGGGTTTCGAAGCCATCGATGGCCCGTTCCAGGGTGTCGTTGGTGGCAATCTGCTTGACCAGCGGATAGCCGACAATCGCCAGCACAATGGCCGTCGCCGCGACCATTGCCCGGACCCGGGGCAGGTAGACCGGGCGCACACGGGTCCAGAGGAAGACGGCCAGGGCAGTGTGGGCAATAAAGGCCAGCACGATCCACCAGGCAAAGTATTGCGTTGCATACTCGCCGGCTTCAGAGATGTTCGACTCGAACATGATGAAGATGACGCTCTGGGAAAATTCCTGCTGGTAAATAAAGAAGTAGCCCAGGCTGGCCATGGAACAGGCCCACAGCACCACACCGATCAGCGCGGCGAGTAGCCGGGCGCGACGCGGGAACAGCAGCATGGGTGCCAACCACAGCGCACTCATGAAGAACGCCTGGCGGAAACCACTGAAGCCGGAAGTGCCGGTCAGTTGGATCAGCAGTTGGGTAATACCGGAGAAATACCAGAAAAACAGGAACATCCAGCCCAGGCCGGCCCAATCAAACCCTTTTGCAGACTTCGTGCTCGCCATGCAGCGCTCCAACCCGATAATTGCCGCCGCCCATGCGCGAGGCGGCGTTCTGGCGCAGGATTATCGGGAAGGGCGGGTGAAAAGTTTGTGAGTTGGACCCGGGGTTCAGCAGGTAATGGCTTGGTTTGCCAACTGAGCCTGCAACTGCGCCCGCAGACGGATCACTTCCTGCTGCAACTGCTCGCGTTCGTCTTTCAGCTGGCGCAGTTCGTCGCGACGGACGGTGACATAGAGGGTCTGTGGCGGGCGTGTCATCTGTGCTGTGCGCATTGCTTACCTCGCAAATAGCCGGTGTATCGCGGTGCCAGAGCGCTTGAGTCGAGGCCCTCGGCAGGAGTCAGGGGCGATTCTGATTTCTTTTTGGGCTCAAGGGAACTTTTTTATTTTTCAGGGTCGCTGTGACTTTTCAGCCGGTGATGGTGAAACGATGGCCTCTTTTTGTGATGAAACTAGTGCGATTGGCGCCGGACTAATTCTTCATTGCGCTATAAACTGTGTCACACATTTTTATTTGTAGTTGGGAGCATCAATACATGCAACTGGGGATTATCGGACTAGGCCGCATGGGCGGGAATATTGCGCGCCGCTTGATGCTCAATGGGCATACCACCGTGGTCTACGACCGCAATGAAGCATTCGTCAAAGGCTTGAGTGAAGAGGGCGCGACCGGCGTTGCCGATCTGCCTGCCCTGGTCGCTGGCCTGCAAAAGCCGCGGGCTGTCTGGGTCATGTTACCGGCGGGCGAGCCCACCGAAACCACGATCAACGACCTGAGCGAACTGATGGAACCCGGCGATGTGATCATCGACGGCGGCAACACCTTCTATAAAGATGACGTACGTCGCGGCAAGGCCCTGGCGGAAAAAGGCCTGCACTACATCGACGTCGGCACTTCCGGTGGCGTGTGGGGCCTGGAGCGCGGTTACTGCATGATGATTGGCGGCGACGCCGAGACCGTCAAGCACCTGGACCCGATCTTCGCCACCCTCGCGCCGGGCCTGGGCGATATCCCGCGCACCAAGGACCGTACCGCTACCGACGACCGCGCCGAACGTGGCTATATCCACGCCGGCCCTGCCGGTTCCGGGCACTTCGTGAAGATGATCCACAACGGCATCGAGTACGGCATGATGCAGGCGTTTGCCGAAGGCTTTGACATCCTCAAGACCAAGAACTCGGAAAACCTGCCGCCAGAACAGCGTTTTGACCTGAACGTGGCCGATATCGCTGAAGTCTGGCGTCGCGGCAGCGTTGTGTCCTCCTGGCTGCTCGACCTCACAGCCGATGCCCTGGCGACCGACCCCAAGCTCGACGGTTACTCCGGTTCCGTGGCCGACAGCGGCGAAGGGCGCTGGACCATCGAAGCGGCCATGGAGCAATCGGTACCGGTACCGGTGCTGTCCAACTCGTTGTTTGCCCGGTTCCGCTCGCGCCAGCAAAGCACTTACGGTGACAAGCTGCTGTCGGCCATGCGCTTCGGCTTTGGCGGCCATGTGGAGACTTCCAAAAAATGACGGCCACCGGCAAGAAACCCAAGGCCGAACCCGCTCCACCCACTACCTTGTTCCTGTTCGGCGCCCATGGCGACCTGGTCAAGCGCCTGCTGATGCCGGCGCTGTACAACCTCAGTCGCGATGGCTTGCTGGGTGAGGGGCTGCGAATTGTCGGGGTGGATCACAACGCTATCAGCGATGCAGACTTCGCCAAGAAACTCGAAGACTTCATCCGCACCGAAGCGGCGAGCAAGGTCAAGGGGAATGCCGAACATGCACTGGACCCACAGTTGTGGGCCCAGTTGGCCAAGGGCATCAGCTACGTGCAGGGCGATTTTCTCGATGACGGCACCTATGCCGACATTGCCAGCAAAATCGCCGATAGCGGCACGGGCAACGCGGTGTTCTACCTGGCCACCGCGCCGCGCTTCTTCAGTGAAGTGGTGCAGCGCCTGGGCCGGGCCAACCTGCTGGAGGAAAGCCCCGGGGCTTTCCGCCGCGTGGTCATCGAAAAGCCGTTCGGCTCCGACCTGGCCACCGCCGAGGCGCTCAACGCCTGCCTGCTCAAGGTCATGACTGAGAAGCAGATCTATCGCATCGACCATTACCTGGGCAAGGAAACGGTGCAGAACATTCTGATCAGCCGTTTCTCCAACGTGCTGTTCGAGGCGTTCTGGAACAACCACTACATTGACCACGTGCAGATCACCGCTGCCGAAACGGTCGGTGTGGAAACCCGGGGCAGTTTCTTCGAAAACACCGGCACCCTGCGCGATATGGTGCCCAACCACCTGTTCCAGTTGCTGGCGATGATTGCCATGGAACCGCCGGCAGCCTTTGGCGCCGATGCGGTGCGTGGCGAGAAGGCCAAGGTGATCGGGGCCGTGCGCCCCTGGTCGCTGGAGGATGCACGGGCCAACTCGGTGCGCGGCCAGTACACCGCCGGCGAGATCGGCGGCAAGGCGCTGCCGGGCTATCGGCAGGAGGCCAATGTGGCCCCGGACAGCAGCACCGAAACCTTCGTTGCGCTCAAGGTGATGATTGATAACTGGCGTTGGGTCGGCGTGCCGTTCTACCTGCGCACCGGCAAGCGCATGAGCGTGCGCGACACCGAAATCGTTATCTGCTTCAAACCAGCGCCCTATGCCCAGTTTCGCGATACCGAAGTCGACGAGGTCAAGCCGACGTACCTGAAAATCCAGATCCAGCCCAATGAAGGCATGTGGTTCGACCTGCTGGCGAAAAAGCCCGGGCCGACCCTGGACATGGCCAACATCCAGCTGGGCTTTGCCTACAAGGACTTCTTCGAGATGCAGCCTTCCACCGGCTACGAGACGCTGATTTATGATTGCCTGACCGGCGATCAGACCCTGTTCCAGCGTGCCGATAACATCGAAAACGGCTGGCGTGCGGTGCAACCATTTCTCGATGCCTGGCAGAAGGACGATGGCATCCAGGCTTACAAGGCCGGGGAAGATGGCCCAGCGGCAGCGGATGCGTTGCTGGCCCGTGATGGCCGCGCCTGGCATAGCCTCGGATGAGTGAGGAGACGATTCACCCCATCCGTTTTTTGTTGAGTGATATGGACGGCACCTTGTTGCTGCCCGATCACAGCCTCAGCCAGCGCACCATCGCTGCCGTGCGGGCGCTGCGCGAAGCCGGGGTGTTTTTCAGCCTGGCCACCGGGCGGCCGCCGAGGGCGATGTTGCAGCAGATCGAAGCCCTGGGCGTCGATGTACCCACGGCGGGATTCAACGGCGGCACCCTGGTGAACCCGGATGGCAGCATTCTGGTGGCCCACCACTTGCCGGCAGAGGCGGCGCTGATCACCCTGGCACTGTTGTGCGACCAGCCGGAGGTGGAAATCTGGGTGTTTGCCGATGGTGAGTGGCTGCTGCGTGACCCCTCGGGCCCGATGGTGCCTCGGGAGCAGCATGGCCTCGGGTATGCGCCGGTCGTGGTGGAGAGTTTCGAGCCGTTTCTGGGGCGGATCGACAAGATCGTCGCCGCCAGCGCCAATGCACAGTTGCTGGTCGAGCTGGAAGCGCGCTTGCAGCCCAAGGTTGCAGGCTTGGCTCAGGTTTCGCGTTCGCAGCCGGTCTATCTCGATATCACCGCAATGAAGGCCAACAAGGGCGATGCCCTGAAAACCCTGGCTGCGCACCTTGGGGTAGCGCTGGAGCAGACGGCAGCCATCGGCGATGGTGGCAATGATCCTGCGATGTTTGAAGTGGCCGGGTTGTCGATTGCCATGGGGCAGGCAGAAGAGGTGGTCAAACGTCAGGCCAACCTGGTCACCGGCAGCAATGTCGAGGACGGTGCTGCCGAAGCCATTGAACGGTTGATCCTTCACCGCCAGTAACTGAAGGCTCACTGGAAGATCAAGTGATCATGCCATGGCTGCTATATAAAGAAGGGCGCTACGAAAGTTGCAGGCACGCAAAACCCGTGGCGAGGGTCGAACTCACTCGCCACGGGTTTAATAGTTTTAACAAGTTGCAGCCAATATAAGAAGCGACGGTATGTCGCAGTAGCTGCGTTAACTTACTTGGGCATTGCCCAGGACTGTAGCTGATAGCCTTCGCCATTGAGTTCGGCGCGGGCTTGCAGCAGCAGGGTTTCCAATTGTTTTGGATCGGAATAAGTGCTGCAAGGAATCTGTTTGCGCCCGATGCGGTTTTCGGTGCGGTCGATCACGGTCAGGCTCAGCTCGCCAGTGCCGTCTTGTGGGGCCCAGGCCACGCAGTGAAAGGGTTGGAAAGCACGGTCTGCGATCAGAAGAGCTTCGTTGATACGGAGCGGGGCGTTCATGGGGTCTTCTCTCTAAGTGCCCAATCAAAAGATGTGCCGTCGGTTGGGCTTACCGTTCGGCTAGTACCTGTACTGATGCTCGATGACGGGGTACGGGTCACATGCTAAAACAAGAAAATTCAACTTTTCGTGATTAACGTCATGTAAGCGGCGCTTTTGAAAGGCCGGGAAAGATTCAAATCGCCGCACTAAAGCGGGTTGATCGCCAAATGCCGTATCCCGAGATCTTTTATCGCGAAACGATACAAGCGTAGTGTCAAGATCTTGCTAGGGTTATGAGCAGCTCGCCCAAACTGTTGTTTCTAAATAACTTTAATGTTTTTGACGCCAAGGAACAGTCATGGTTGTTACACCAGCCCTGCGTCGCTTGCTTGTGGTCGATCCCTGTGACGACTGCCACCAGTTATTGCCTGGTTTGCGGGCGGCTGGATGGGCAGTGGACAGCTGTGCCCTGGATGCCTTGGGCGATCGCACCTGTGACGTAGGATTATTGCGACTCCAGCCCAAACACCTGGAGCGACCCGAGGCGGTCAAGGAGCTGATCAGTCGCAGCGGTACCGAATGGATAGCCGTGCTCAGCCCCGAGATGCTGCGCCTGCAGAATGTCGGCGACTTTGTCTGTGAATGGTTTTTTGACTTCCATACCTTGCCGTTCGATGTGGCGCGCGTCCAGGTCACCCTGGGCCGGGCCTTTGGCATGGCGCGCTTGCGGGGTAAAGGCTGCGCCTATGTGGCCGAGCCCGAACATGAACTGTTGGGTGACAGCCGGCCAATCCGCGAACTGCGCAAACTGCTGGCGAAACTGGCCCCTACCGAGTCGCCGATTCTGATCCGTGGCGACAGCGGCACCGGCAAGGAACTGGTGGCCAAGACCTTGCACCGGCAATCCCAGCGGCACGCCAAGCCATTCGTGGCGATCAATTGCGGGGCTATTCCGGAACACCTGATCCAGTCCGAACTGTTTGGCCATGAAAAAGGTGCATTTACCGGCGCCCACCAACGCAAGATCGGGCGCATCGAAGCGGCCAATGGCGGCACCCTGTTCCTCGACGAGATCGGTGACCTGCCGATGGAGTTGCAAGCCAACCTGTTGCGCTTTCTCCAGGAAAAACATATCGAGCGTGTCGGTGGCAGCCAGCCGATCCCGGTGGATGTCAGGGTGTTGGCCGCGACACACGTCGATCTGGAAGCGGCCATCGAAAAGGGCACCTTCCGCGAAGACTTGTACTACCGGCTCAATGTCCTGCAAGTGCTCACCGCACCGCTGCGTGAGCGCCATGGCGATGTGGGGATGCTGGCCAATCATTTTTCCCGGTTCTACAGCCAGGAAACCGGGCGCCGTCCGCGCAGTTTCAGCGAGGACGCGCTGCTCGCCATGGGCAAGCATGGTTGGCCGGGCAATGTGCGCGAACTGGCCAACCGGGTGCGGCGCGGTCTGGTCCTGGCCGAAGGGCGGCAAATCGAAGCGGCCGACCTGGGTTTGCAAAGCCAAAAGGCAATCGCGCTGCCCATGGCTACACTAGAAGACTATAAGCACCGCGCCGAACGCCAGGCGCTGTGCGATGTGCTGAACCGCCACAGCGACAACCTGAGTGTTGCCGCCCGGGTCCTGGGGGTTTCCCGGCCCACCTTCTACCGGTTACTGCACAAACACCAGATCCGCTAGGGCGGGTAAAAAAAGCCCCGTCGCGACCCTTATCGCGGCGGGGCTTTTCCTTATCTCAAACTCGCCATTCCCTGTAGGCGCGTTTAGAAGTAGTACGGAAATTTCAGGCTGAAGGTGAAGTCCGGCGCGTCATCTGTCATGCCGATGGCCAGGTTGGGCACGATGGTCAGGTTTTCGCTGGCGGCAATGGTCATGCCGACGTTGAAGTAGCCCGCGTTGGCGTCACTGGACACAATCGACTGCCAGTCGCCACCGTCGGGTTTGAGCTTACTCTTGCGCTGGATCAGGTCAGACACCGAGAACGACATACTCATACGCTCGTTCAAGGCAAATGCCACGCCGACACCGAACTGGAAGCTGTCGCCCAGGCGTACCTTGCCGCCGACTTTTTCGTTGACCGTGGAGCTGATGTCGTCAAACGAATCTTCGAAGTTGTGGGTGTAGGAGAGCGAGCCGAACAGCACGGCCGGATCGAAGGTCTTGACCAGGGAAATCCCCGGGGTCACCGACCATACGCCATTGCCGGTTGGCAGGTTCTCCGGCACATAGAGGTTGGTGTTGGACGGCGAGCGTACCAGCTTGATACCGAACGGCTCCTTGCCGGTCGGCGCCTTGACCCGTACCGAGAGTACGGCGTCCGGCAGGGTGGGGGATTCATCGAGGAACTTGTAGGCAACCCCGAAGTTGACGTCGCCGATGGTCGGGTCGCGACTGACCGACTCCTCTGAAGTCGCTGTTCCCGCGCCACCATTGGCGCCCCCGGACTGATAGGTCGATTCGCGGTACACCACGGGGACGTTGACGTCGAACTGCCAACGGTTATCGACGTTGTAGCGGCCCGTCATGTCCAGGGTCCAGTTATCCGCCTTGATGCGATCCAGGTTGATATTGCCGAGGAAGATCGAGTCCAGTGCCAGGAAGCCATTGAGGGTCAATTGCCGGGCATCGTAGCGAGCGTAGGTAATGCCCGTCTCAAAGCTGAACTTGCCATTGCCAAAGAACCCGCTGGCCTCGTTATAGAGGTTGCTGACACTCTGTGCCGGCGCCGAATCATCCTTGAGTGCCTGCCCATAGGAACTGCCGGTTGCACCGCCGGTGCCACTGGCGGCCACCGTACTGCCGCTTTGCTTGAAATCTGCAGGTGACTTGGCCAGGCGCTTGGGCGCGGGTACTGCGGGCTGGTCTTCGACCTGGCGCACCCGTTGCTCCAGGACCGCCAGGGCTTTTTGCTGTACTTCGTAGCGTTGCTTGAGTTCCAGCAGTTCCTGTTTGAGGGTTTCTATATCGGCGTCTGGCGCTGCGTACAACAAGCTCGCGGGCAAGAGCGTACTTAAACAAACAACGGCGCGTAGCGATAACGTTCGATGCATGAAATAAGCCGTCCTTTTCTAATGCGTAAGTGTCGAGGGTCAGCGTAGTTCAATAACCGAGAGTGCGTAGACCCTTGAGTTGGTCCAGGTTGCAGTTCAGTGCCACGTTGTTTAGTCCGTTGCTACCGAGCACGACATTCAGTTGGGTCATGTTATTAACGAAGTTGCTATTGCCTTGCAGAATCGTGCCTTGCAGCACATTGCCGCCGCCGATCTGCTGCACGGCGCTGCCCTGATTATGGTTGGCCTGGATCGCCATCTGCAGGCCGCCGTTATTGGCAGAAACACTCACCCTGCCAGCGGCGCTATTACCAGAGATCGAACCGCCAGCGACCAGGACCTGGCCCGACTGCACCAGATTGGCGGGCGCCAGGCCGTTCTCACTGACATTGATCCCGACGTTGTTATAGGCCGTATTGCCATCGCCCGCGGCGCGTACGGTTTGTGTCACGCCGGCGCCGGTACCCAGCCCGGAGCCGCCGATGACCGTACCGGTCCCCGTGGGGCGGTCGCTGCCTTTGCCGGTCTCGCCGGTAGTCTGCACATAGAACTGCGGCGTGATGGTGGAGGAGTCGATCTGCATGTTGGCCTTGACGGTGCTGGTATCGCCTGCGGCGTTGGTCCAGGTGGTGCTCATCACAATACCGAAGCTGACAATCCGCCCCGGCATGACGAAGCGGCCGCGCAGTTGGGCCAGTTCAGCATCATTTATTTCAATCGGCTTGAACGCCGAGGCTGCATAAGCGGGCATTGAGGCTGCCAGGCACAGGACCGTCAGCCAACGGTAAGTGTTCATCATCTGCTCCTGGAGCTTCCTGCTCCTTATGGCGCTTCTAGAAGAAGTCGCTCTGGATGAAACCGAAGTCCATCAGCTCGGCGTCGCCCACGGGCCGGAACTCGTTCATTTTGCCCTTGGCGGTCAACGGTATCGGCGGATCGAGCAGGGCGTTGGCCTTGTCGTAGCCTTCACCCAGCACCGCAAACACGATGCCGTTCCATCCGGCGAGGAAGTCGTCCCGCGAGTAGCGTTTGTTGCCCAGTACCGGGTCGCCGATATAGATCCAGTCTTTCTCTGCCCGCTGCATCACCACAAAGTGCTTGTAGCCACGGATATCCAGGAGCACCACCACCGGGATCTTCACCGTTGTCAGGGTGTCAGCCCCGATCTTGTAGCCCCTGGCCCGCATGCCAATGCTTTCGAGGTAGCGCTTCATGTCCAGCATGGAAAAGCCCTGGGTGCGCACCAGGTCCTGGTCGGCGTTGACCAGCATGCCCTTGATGACGTGTTCTTCATCAACATCCAGCCAGTAACCCTGGCGCAGGATGGTGGCGAGTGCTGCGGCACCGCAGCTGAAATCGGTTTTCTGTTCCACCAGGTTGGCGAACCGTCGCTCGCGGATGCTCTCGACCTTCTTGAAAATCACCGCACCGCCGGGCATGGCGGAAATCGCCATTTGCCCAGCCCAGGAAGGGCCGGTGAGGGTTAACAGCAGGCACAGGGTCGCGAGGCGCATGATCGAATGACCGGGTGGGCACGGGAATAAAAAAGGGCCTTGTTGCCAAGGCCCTCTGCGTCAGGTCAGAAGCGTACGCCGCTGCCAGCTGCGCACTGGGTGCAACCGCTGCCCAGGGACAGGGAGTTGGATTGCTGGTTGCCAGAACCCGCGGACACGTTGATTCCGATGTTGCCGGAAGCATTGTTGCCCGAGTGGTTGATGGAGGCATCGTTGTTGACGTAGGTCTTGCCCCAGTTGCCGTAGCCTTTGCCAGCCGAAGCAGTGTTGAGGAAGGTGTTGTTCAACGATTCCTGGCTGGTGACGGCCGCAGCGCCAATGTTTTTGCCGTCGGAGGTTACGATTGCCAGGTTGTTTTTCTGCTGGTTGCCTTGGCCTGCGGTGACGTTGACACCCACGTTACCCGAGCTGTTGTTCGCCGAGTTGTTCAGCGAAGCATCGTTTTGCGTGCCTTTGTTGGTGAACTTGTTGTCTTTGGATGTTTGCTCGACGTCTACGATCGCGAAAACCGCCAGGGCGTCCTTGGCTGCACTGCTGGTGATGGCAGCGCTGTTGTCTTGTTGGTTACCACTGCCTGCGGCAACGTTGGCGCCCAGGTTACCGTCGCTGCTGTTCAGCGAGCGGTTGGCCGAGGCGTCGTTGTTGGTTTTGGTGTCGTCGAACTTGTTGTCTTTGCTCAGTTGAGTGTCGGTTACGACGGCTGCCACGGTGCCGCTAGGGGCAGGGGTTGGCTTCCACTTATCTTCACTAGCTTGTGCAGCAACAGCCATGAGCGCAGCCAGAGCAAAAACCAGTGGTTTGAGAGCCATTGTAGGTTTCATGGTGTATCTCCTTGCTTCTAATTAGTTGGTTAAGTGTTGGTACGGCCTAACAAACACCTATCAAGCAGTTACTTGATAGTGATACCGAGGGTGTTAGCCATGCGGTTCCCCACCCCTGCACTCTGATTCACCTGTACCACTCCACGGCTGCCGGTGAAGGCCTGGTCGCTGGTAACGACCTGGCGGCTGCCAGTGGTAGAGGAGGATCGGGAGTCTGGTAGCAGCGTCATGTTCTGTTGCGACAGGACGCTGTCATCAATGCTTTGCGGGCCTGGGTTGATGCTGATCCGCACCGCATTGATTGTCTGGTTGTTGGCCCCGGCCGACTGGTTGACGCCCAGTACACCGTTGCCATTGCTGAAAGATGAACCCTGGATCGCCGCGCTGGCATTCAGGGACGGGTCGACCTGGCCATCGAGCCGCTGCACCAGTACGTCAGTGGATTGGCCACCGACCGTAATCGCACGGCTATTGATCTGCTGTTGCTGGTTGCCAGCGGCCTGGTTGATGGAAGCGACGCCGCTGTACTGCTGGCCTGAGCTGTCGATAAGTGCGTTGTTATTGCTGTCTGCCATCGCGGCGCAGCTACCCAGCACGGCGAGCATCAGCCACGAGCGCTTCATTGCTGGCCTCCCATCAGGCTGCCGATGTTGTTCAGCGGGGCCATGCCACGCTCAATCGTCCCGCTGATCTGTCCGCCCAGGCTGCTGCCACCGCTATGGCCCGCAGCCGCGCCGGCACCCAGCCCGGAGGCGCTGCTGCCATGGGTGGTGCTCAAGCCAGGGAGGGTGCCATTGGGCAGGATGGATCGAGTGATGCTGGAACCACTGCTGACCCCTGCGAAGTCGTTGTCGCTGAGTTCGCCGTTAGTCGTCGAGCGTAGAATCTGCGCGCCAGGATTGGCATTGGCCGTAGTGGGATAAGGATCCGGTCCGAAGGAAGAACGCCCGGCCATATGGCCTTGGACGTTGCGCCCGGTAACGATGACGCCGTTTTCGGCGAGGGCGGGTACGCTCACACTGGCGCTGAGTACACAGCTGATCAGCAGGAGGCTCAGTGAGCCTTGATTGAGAGTTGCCACGGCATCATTCCTTGTTCTGTGACGCTGACCCTAAACAGCGCTGTTAGGAATAGAGCAGGAGCTGTGCCGCTTTTTATATTGACTTGTTTTTCAATGACTTGGGGCTTCTGGAGGGGCGGGCGTAGGGCGAGGTGTATCAGGCCTGAGACGGGACACCGGGGAATGACCGGTACCTGGCATAAGCAGACTGGTGGGAAGAGGGTGTTTCAGCAATGCAACACTATTGATGACGAACCGATGAATCCACAGCCAGAGGGGCGTTGCGCGGTGATGGGTGTTTCAAAAGTGGACAGTGCGGCGCGCACAGTTGCCCGGCAATGCACGCCGTGCTGCCTTGGCGAAGGTCAGGTCTTGGGGACTTTGCGCGGTATCGAGTTGAGAACGGTGTTGCCATCCTGGTTCTGGGTCAGGTAGACCGGCAGTACCTTGGGCAGGGACGACACCAGATGGGTGACTTCATGGATATCGTAGATCCCGCCAATACGGATATTGCCGGTACCGGTATCGGCCAGCATCACCGGTTTGCTCAGGTAACGGTTGATCAGGGGCAGGGCATCCACCAGTGCCAGGTTGTCGAGGATCAACTTGCCGGTGCGCCAGGCCAGCGCCGGATCATGGGGGTTGAATGCCTGTAGCTGTGGTTGCGCATCGCCCCCGTGGTAACTGGCCTGCATTCCGGGAGTGAGGCTCACGCCGCTGTGGCTGGCATCGCTGCTGATCTTCACCGAACCCTCCAGCAACATGACCCGCACCTGGTCGTCGTATTTCCAGACGTTGAACTGGGTACCTGTCACTCGGATCTGCCCGGTACCGGCGCGCACCACAAACGGGTGTTCGCGGTCATGGCTGACCTTAAAGAACGCTTCACCTTTTTTCAGGGTGGCCCGGCGCTCATCTTTATAGTTGCTGTAGACCAGCTCGGTACCCAGGTTCAGTTCCACTTCGCTGCCATCGGCCAGGGTCACCTGGCGCAAGCCGCCTTCGGCGAGGTAATGCTCATAGGAACTGGGCAGCCAACCCGCTTCCCAGCCCGTGAAAGCGGCCAGGGGCAGGGCCATCAACGAGATGGCGGCAGCCACTGCATAGGTGCGCCAGCGGCTGGGTGGCGGGACCTGCACCGGGGGCGGGGAGGGCACGTTGCTGCGTGGCAAATGGTCGGCCACATCCCAGATTTCCAGCATGGCCGCATATTCGAAAGCATGCAGGGGATGCGCGTCGTGCCACTCTTCGAACGCCTGGCGTTCGGCCGCCGTGCAATCAAAAGCATGCAGGCGCATACACCAATGCGCGGCAGCATCGGTGACGGCGTCATATTCGGCTTCTGAAAGGGGCTGCTGGGTCATTGGTGCTTCCTGATTTCCTACATTCTAACCTTCCGGGCAGGGTGCCGAGAACAGCCATCATGGCGAATGAGCATCAATGTGGAACTAATTCGTCCTGCAAACACCCTAAAAATCTGGATCTGTAAGTCATTCTCTATAACGGAGTAAGAAAATGCTGAAGAAAACCCTCACTGCCATGCTTGCCACTGCCACTTTGCTCGGTGCAGGCGCCGCTCTGGCCGACAAGCCGGGAGCCGGCTGGATTACCATCGAGAAAGCCATTGAAACCGCCAAGACCAAGGCCGGTTACATTGAGGTCTACCAGGCCGAAGCGGACGACAACGGTTACTGGGAAGTAAAAGGTCGCAAGGCGGACGGTGTTGTCTATGAGGTCCGCATCGACGGTGCTTCGGGCAATGTGTTGCGTGACCAGAAAGACTGACCCCCCACCGGATCAGTTCATCGAATCCCTTCGATTGAAGGCGTCGGGTCCCACTGACGTCCCGGGCGACTGATCATGAGCGCCGCCGAGTCAACATTCGCTTGCCAGGCGGCGAACTCAGCACATAGACGGAACCGTCGAGCACCCGCTTGACGGTTTCCCATCGTGCCTTTACGGCCTTTTTCCCATTGTGTGCTAACGCTCTCCGGCACTGCCCGGCGTTTGTTAAATAGCGCTGAAGCCGCGTCGGTGGTTGACAGCCCACTTGTCGCGCGTTGTTAATCAACGAGCGAAATCCAGCAGGCTGTTGCCCCCTCCAATAACAATTCCGGAGCTTCAGATGTCAGCCACACCCACCACTGCCGTGACTACTTCAATTGGCTTCACTGAGCTTGTGACGCTGCTCAAGGATATTTTCAGCCGGCATGGCGCCTCGCCTGAGGTTGCCCGCGTATTGGCCGACAACTGCGCCCGCGCCGAGCGGGATGGGGCGCACAGCCACGGGGTGTTTCGCATACCGGGCTATGTCTCGACCCTGGACAGCGGCTGGGTCAACGGCCAGGCGGTGCCAGTGGTCGAGGATGTGGCCTCGGGTTTCGTGCGTGTGGACGCCGCCAATGGTTTTGCCCAGCCGGCCCTGGCCGCCGCGCGCCCGTTATTGGTGGCCAAGGCCCGCAGCGCCGGTATCGCGGTACTGGCGATCCGTAACTCCCATCACTTTGCCGCGTTATGGCCGGATGTCGAACCGTTTGCCGAAGAAGGTCTGGTGGCCCTCAGCGTGGTCAATAGCATGACTTGCGTGGTGCCACATGGCGCCGATCGCCCGCTGTTCGGCACCAACCCCATCGCGTTCGCCGCACCACGTGCCGATGGGCCGCCGATTGTGTTTGACCTGGCCACCAGCGCCATCGCCCATGGCGATGTGCAGATTGCCGCCCGTCAGGGTGAGCGTGTGCCGCCGGGCACCGGGGTCGACAGCCTGGGGCAGCCGACCCAGGACCCCAAGGCGATCCTTGAAGGCGGCGCGCTGTTGCCGTTTGGCGGGCACAAGGGGTCGGCGTTGTCGATGATGGTGGAGTTGCTGGCGGCGGCCCTGACCGGGGGGAATTTCTCGTTTGAATTCGACTGGTCGAACCACCCGGGCGCCAAGACTCCCTGGACCGGCCAGCTACTGATTGTGATCGACCCCAGTAAAAATGCGGGGCAGGACTTTGCCCAGCGCAGCCAGGAACTGGTGCGACAGATGCATGCGGCAGGGTTGCGGCGCTTGCCCGGCGACCGGCGTCATCGCACACGGGCCAAGGCAGAACGGGAGGGGATTATGCTCGGTGGGGGCGAACTGGCCCGGTTGCGCGAATTAGCGCGGGGCTGAAGGGCGGTGCGGGCTGACCCGCACCGACCCAGGCATCCATCAGTTGCGACGGCCCAGCAGCAAGCCAACCACCAGGCCGAAGCCGGCGGAAATGGCTACGGTCTGCCAAGGGTGGCCACCGATATAGGTTTCGGTGGCATCCACCACCGGCTTGCTGCGCTCACGCACGTTGGACACCGAATCCAGGGCTTGCTTGAGTTTGATCGCGACCTGCTCGCGCAGGGTTTCACCTTCTTCTCCCACCAGCGACGCGCTGCTCTTGAGCAGTTTGTCGGACTCTTCGATCAGGGCCTGGAGTTCGCTGAACGCCTGGTCCTTGATTTGCTCTTCGACAGCTTGGGCGGCGGTTTTACGGGCCATTGAGTAGCTCCTTGCGGGTAAGTGGGCAGTGAACAATGGAGTCTTGCAGCAGGCTAAAAGTTGCAGTTTTTTTTCGCCCGGCATCGGGCCGATGAAAAATCCGAATTCGGACCTTTCGACCTACAGTGTAAGATGTCACCTATTTGTGCAGCAGGTAAATCCACATGAGCTTCAATCTGGCCAACAAGCCCCTCGCCGAGCGCGCCGCGCTTGAAGATGAAAAGTCCCGTCTGTATGACCTGTGGCAAAGCAACCTGGGCAAGGCCAAGGGCGAGGGCGCACGGTTGTTTGGCGAGCGCGCCAAGCGCAAGGGTAAATGGGCCGAATGGGTGCGTTCCGAGCTGGACGGCATGTCACCGCCGGAATTTGCCAACATGGTGCGCAGTGAAGTCAATCGCCTGATGGCCGCCAAGTAAGCACGGGCTGATCGGTGCCTACAGGGGTTGTTTCAACCATTCTTCGCGGGTGATTTCCCAGATGTCCTTGGGGAACGCCCCCTCCACGAACTGCCCTTCTTCCGTGCGGATCAAGCGCATCCCGGTTTTTTCGGAAAGCCTGCGTGAGCCCAGGTTCGGCGCTGCCTTGGGCACCCGCAGCACGGGGCGCCCAAGCACCGTGAACCAATACGCGGTCACTGCCGCGCTGGCTTCGCTCATCAATCCCTGGCCCTGCCATTGCGGCCCGAGCCAGAAGCCCCGGTTGTTGTCCAGCTCATCCATCAGGCTCACATTGCCGATCAACTGCCCGGGGGCCTCGCGCAGGCGGATCGACCAATGCCACTCGCGGCCCTGGGCCATGGCAGGCAAGACCACCTGTTCCAGGTAACTGCGCGCACCATCGGCCGGGTAGGGCCAGGGCACCAGGGCATTGAGGTAGCGCACCACTTCCCAGTGGGGGAACTGCTGCTGTATGCCCTCGGCGTCGTCCAGGGTCAGCGGTTGCAGGATCAGGCGTTCGGTGTACAGGGTGGGCAAGGTGTCCATGCTATTTACCAGGTCACGGTGTTGGGCAGGTCCAGGGTGCCACGATCGACAAAGCGCATCGTGCCAAACAACCCGCCCGCCAGCTTGCCGCGCAATACATAGGGCAGGTTGTTCAAACCCTGGGTCTGGCTCAGGCCCAGGGTCTGACGCAACACCGAAAACGCTGAAACGCTGACCGGGACGGTCAGAACGGTCTCGGAAAAGCGCGGGATGGATCCCTGTTGATCACTCACCCCAGCCGCCAGCGGCCGGCCATTGACCTCCAGGTCCAGCGCCACGCCGTTGTAGTCGATCGCGGTTTCGTTGGGGTTCTGCACCCGCAACTTGACCGCGAAGCGCACTTCCAGATCCTGGCTTTGCAGCGGCTCGATTCCCACCACATTGATATGCAGCGGGTCGCGGTTGGGGAACAAAGCGCAGGCGCTCAGGCTGAGCAATATCAGAGACAGGGTCAGGCCGATCAATCTGCGCATAAGGGTTCCTATTTCGTGGGTTCCGGATCCTGCATGACCTTGAGGGTAGAGGCTTCCGGGTCAAATTCATCTTCTTCCAGCTCTATGAACTCTTCAGGCAGGAAAATGTTCAGCAGGATCGCACAGAAGGCACCGACGGTAATCGGCGACTCGAAGATGTTGTGCAAGGCCTTGGGCAGCTCGCGCAGCACTTCCGGTACTGCCGCCACGCCCAGGCCCATCCCCAGGGAAATCGCCACGATCAGCACATTGCGCCGATGCAGGCCGGCTTCGGCAAGGATCTTGATCCCGGCCACCGCCACCGTGCCGAACATGATCAGGGTCGCGCCACCCAGCACCGGCTTGGGCATCAATTGCAGCACAGCGCCAATCATCGGAAACAGACCCAGCAATACCAGCAGCCCGGCAATGAAATACGCCACATAGCGGCTGGCCACGCCGGTCAACTGGATCACCCCGTTGTTTTGGGCGAAGGTCACCATCGGCAGGCTATTGAAAGTGGCGGCCATTACCGAGTTCAGGCCATCGGCCAGCAGGCCGGACTTGATGCGCTTGATATACAGGGGGCCCTTGACCGGTTGCTGGGAAATCATCGAGTTGGCGGTCAGGTCGCCGGCTGCTTCCAGGGGGGAAATCAGGAAGATCACCGCCACCGGAATAAACGCCACCCAGTCGAACGAGAACCCGTACTTGAATGGCACTGGTACGCTGACCAGCGGCACCTGGGGCAACGCCGCCAGATCGACACGCCCCAGCCACCAGGCCACCACAAAACCCAGGGTCAGGCCGATGACAATCGAGCCCAAACGCAGGAACGGGTTATTGAAGCGGTTAAGCACCACGATGGTCAGCAACACCAGGGCCGCCAGCCCCATATTGCCGGCCGCGCCCAGGTCTGCCGCGCCATAGCCGCCGGCCATGTCGGTCACGGCGACCTTGATCAGCGACAGCCCCATCAAGGTGATGATGGTGCCGGTGACCACTGGCGTGATCAGCTTGCGCAACTTGCCGATGAACTGGCTGAGCACCACTTCGATAAATGCGGCAAAAAAGCAGATGCCAAAGATCGTCGAGAGAATTTCATCGGTACCGCCGCCCCGGGCCTTGACCATGAAGCCGGCACTGAGGATCACGCTGATAAACGAGAAGCTCGTGCCTTGCAGGCACAGCAAGCCCGAACCCACGGGGCCGAAGCGCCGCGCCTGGACAAACGTGCCCAGGCCGGAGACGAACAGCGCCATGCTGACCAGGTAGGGCACTTCGCTTTCCAGGCCCAGCACACCACCGACGATCAGGGTCGGGGTAATGATCCCGACGAAGCTGGCGAGCACGTGCTGCAGGGCGGCAAATACCGCAGCGGTGAAGTGCGGGCGGTCTTCCAGACCGTAGATCAGGTCCGATTTATAACGGGGGCGGGGGGCTTGAGCGTCAGACAAGATACGTGCTCGGGTCAGAAAATGGACGCGCAGGATGCCAGAAAGCGTCCACTGTCAAAAGTGTGAAAAAATATTTCTCCAAGCCCCGCAAAAAACCTCAAGTCTGCCGATACCTCCTATAGGCCCACACAACCTTTATAACAGTGGCGCCGAACCGTTATCTCCGCGCGTTGACGCTGAGTGACCGTGTCGCGGCAAGGACGCTCGCAGCCATCCCTTCTTGAGAGCTTTCCTATGTCCCTCCGTAATTTGAATATCGCACCTCGGGCGTTTCTCGGTTTTGCGTTTATTGCGTTGCTTGTGATTGTTCTGGGGGTGTTTGCCGTCAACCGTATGACGCTGATTCGCCAGGCCGCGCTGGATATGGGGGCTAACCAACTGCCGAGTGTCGGTTACCTGGCCAATATGACCGAGAACGTGTTGCGCCTGCGCATTCTGTCGTTTCGGGTCCTGGTCAATCGCGAACCGGCCGCCCTGCAGGAGGCCCAGGTGCGCATCGGGGTGCTGGTCGACAAGGCGCGCCAGGCCCAGGCGGGTTATGCCGCGCTGCCGGCCGGCGCTGAAGAAGCTGCGCTGTACAAGACTTTTGCCGCCACGCTGGACAACTACCTCAAGGCCCAGGCTGAAATGCTGACGCTGTCCCAGCAGAACAAAGTCGAGGAGATGCGGGCCCTGATCAATAGCCGGATCAAAGACGGTACGGATCAGATGGGCGAGCAACTCAATAAGCTGATTGCGATCAACGCCGCCAATGCCAAACAGGCCGGGGAAGACGCCGGGCGCAGCTACAGCGATGCCATCAGCGGAATTGTCGCGGTGTCGGTGGTGGCGGCGCTGATGACCGTATTGCTTGCCTGGTTGTTGACCCGCAGCATCGTCACACCGCTGCGCAAGGCGGTGGCCGCCGCCGAAACCATCTCCAGCGGCGACCTGAGCAAGGTCATTGCGGACGACGGCCAGGATGAGCCGGCGCGCCTGATCGGTGCCCTGGCTACCATGCAGAACAACCTGCGCCAGACCATCCAGCATATTGCCGGTTCAGCCACTCAACTGGCGTCGGCGGCCGAAGAGCTGAGCGCGGTGACTGAGGAAGCCTCCAAGGGCTTGCAGCAGCAAAACAATGAAATCGACCAGGCCGCCACTGCCGTCAATGAAATGACCGCGGCCGTGGAAGAAGTCGCGCGCAATGCGGTGTCCACCTCAGAAGCCTCGACCCAGTCGAACCAGGCCGCGCGGGAAGGGCGCGATCGTGTGGTGGAAACCGTGGGCGCGATCCAGACCATGACCCAGGACGTGCAGGATACTTCGGTGCTGATCGAAGGCCTGGCGACCCAGGGCCGGGATATCGGCAAGGTGCTGGACGTGATCCGCGCGATTGCCGAGCAGACCAACTTACTGGCCCTCAATGCCGCCATCGAAGCCGCACGTGCCGGTGAGGCCGGGCGCGGTTTTGCCGTGGTGGCCGACGAAGTGCGTGCCCTGGCCCATCGTACCCAGCAGTCGACCCAGGAGATCGAGAAAATGGTGGCCGGGATCCAGAACGGCACGGGGGAAGCGGTGCAGTCCATGCAGCAGAGCAACCAGCGCACCCAAAGCACCCTGGAAATGGCCCGCGCCGCCGGCGTGGCACTGGAGCAGATCACCCAGTCCATCAGCCTGATCAACGAGCGCAACCTGGTGATTGCCAGCGCGTCCGAAGAGCAGGCCCAAGTGTCCCGTGAAGTGGACCGCAACCTGGTGAATATCCGCGACCTGGCGACGCAGTCGGCGGCCGGGGCCAACCAGACCAGCGCCGCCAGTCATGAACTGTCGCGCCTGGCGGTGGATTTGAATGCGATGGTGGCGCGGTTTGTGATCTAAGCAGGGAGGATTTGGGTGGCTGGCATACCGCCATCGCAGGCAAGCCAGCTCCCACATTTGATTGATGGTGTGGCCCAGACTTCTGCCCCGCCGAACATCCCTGTGGGAGCGGGCTTGCCCGCGATAGCGGTGGTCCGGTCACTGTTTTCGGTGGCCGACACACGGACATTGGGTCGGGCTGTCAGGCTCCCACATTTGATTGATGGTGTGGCCCAGACTTCTGCCCCGACGAACCTCCCTGTGGGAGCGGGCTTGCCCGCGATAGCGGTGGTCCGGTCACTGTTTTCGGTGGCCGACACACGGGCGTTGGGTCGGGCTGTCAGGCTCCCACATTTGATTGATGGTGTGGCCCAGACTTCTGC